>JBAQFX010000416.1:0-7411 GCA_049287485.1 Anaerolineales bacterium | reverse complement strand
ATAGACCCAGTCATCCGAGGATCCATCCACGGTATAGAGCCAACCGGTGGGATTCATCACCCCGGTAATATCAGCCAACTTACGACCAATAGTCCGTAATTGATCGTAATTTGGTGCTCCATATTGGTCAAAACCAAATGGCCATAAAATCTCATCCTGATAAGAGTGGAGAGTTATAAAAATACCAGAGGCATCGTCGGGTGAAGCGGGTGGAATCACATCATCCCCATTGTCCCCATTCCAGTCCGAAAAAATCGTGGCTGTAAAATCTTGGAATGCTGCTGTTTCCGGCTCTGAGTTTCGGGAGGGGCCGCGGTAAATCTCTGAACAGGGACTGCCACTTGAGCCACCACAACAGCCCCACATAAAGCTGCTGTTGCGGTTGAGGTCAACTCCCCAACTCGATGGGTCGTTGCAGCCGTCATCATTATCCACATTTTTCCGCCAAAACGCACTGGTATTGATTTCGTTATTCACGCGCCCGTCAGGATTTTGTGTAACCAGCACATAAACTACATGATGGTTCACCAGCCAGGTTACATCCGGATCTTCACCGTAGCCACCTTGCCCGTTGTATCCAGTGAGGAGGTATTTGATATAGCGTATTGCCATTTCAGGTGTGGTAACTTCACGGGCGTGAATATTGGCGAATAAAAAGAAGGTAGGCTTGGTAGAGATATCCCCATATTGTGCATCTTCATTACTTATGCGCAATACCCACATATCACGGTCGTAGCCACCATGACTGGCCAGCCAGGCATCCCCAATGTCCAATAGCTCGGTAAGTTCGGGGTAAGCGGCATTGATATCCTGCAAAAAATTCACCATATACAGGTCATTGGGATTACTAAAGTAATCATCGAAGTAGTAATAGCGTGGATCGAGGACAGCAGCAGGTGATTGTAGCTGGGCGGTTTTTTCCAGATCGATTTCTACCCGATAATCCATTACCTCCAACCAATCTTTCTCGGATGGAAACACAGCAGCGATAGCGTAGCCAGCGTCAGACCCGATTCCCGGTAAAGGATGAACTTCCCATATATCCAATTCAGCAGCTGCTTCATCCAATTGCTGCTGGCTGTCATAATAAAATCGAATCACCATTTCTTGAGACTGATCTACCCCCAATGAAATATCAGTTGATGGCTGATCTGATGCGGCGGTGGTGTTGTTTTGGTCAAGAAATAACCCACCCCCAAGAATCAGGGTTACGATGATGAGGGCAATCAAAAACAGTCCAGGCCTAATTTTCATCTGCATTCTCCTTCTCAGAAACTATAAGTGAAAAATATGGTTTTTACAAGATTAGTCTATTCCTCTGCATAGGGTAAAAACTCTGCGTGTGCCAGGCCTTGCTGGATGGCCTTTTGTGCCACAGTACAAACAACCGCCCGACATTCATTTTTATCCAATGAGTTGGGAACGAGGTCATCGGGGGGTGTTTGCTCAGCAACCGGATAATTATTTTGTAGGATTCCACAACTTGAACTCTTTTAGAATGGAGCCTCCAATGAATTCACGAAGGATTGAGTTGTCGGGGATAAGGTCAGATGATACTGGTTGGAACCATTCTAAAAGTGCCAACATGCGTTTGGCTTCAATATATTCACGTGTCCCAAAGGGAACCTGGCGTAATAATGGTTCCGCATAGGGTTTTAATGCAGAAAGTTCGTATGCCAGAGCAGAATTAAACATAATATCCGCATTTTCCTGATAGGGAAATATGTAGCGTTTCTCACCGCGTTGAACTGATTCCCAGCGTTGGATGGTTTCACGAGCGGTATAACCCCGCTCACGGGCATCCCTGACGATGCGCCTGACCAGACGGGTATCGGTAGTGGAAATGCGATTATGGCGGTCGAGGTTGAGCTGAGTGAGAGCAGAAGCGTATATGCGAAAAGTTTGCGCAATAGGAAATTCTGGAAGTAGCTCGGGGTTCAGCCCATGAATGCCTTCCAGGATCACGAGCTGGTCTGGCTGCAATTGGGTCACATCGCCTGGTTCTTGCCTGCCGGTTTTAAAATTGTAATGGGGCATACGAACTACTTCCCCGGCAACCAAGCGCCGTAAATCCTGGGCGAGACGATGAGTATCCACAGCGTGCAAAGCCTCAAAATCGGGTTGACCCGCTTCATCTTTTGGAGTCTGATCTCGGTCGACAAAGTAATTATCCATCTCCAAGGGGAATGGAGATATTCCCTGCGAGAGTAATTGGATGCTAAGACGTTTAGAGAGGGTGGTTTTGCCACTTGAGGATGGTCCGGCAATGAGGATAATACGTACAGCTTTCGTGGGATCTGATTGGTCGGACCGTGCGGTGATCTGCTCAGCGATATCCGCCACGTGTTCTTCATGAAGCGCTTCTGAAACCAGGATGATTTCGTGGATACGTCCGGCAAGGATTGAATCATTCAAAGTACCCACGCTGGCAATCCCGAGGCGATCCAACCACTGACCATAACGGCGGAAGGTAGCCAGCAGCTTGGGATAACTCGGCATGGGTTGGAGCTGGGTGGGCAAGTTGCGGCGGGGAAAATTCAAGGTAAATCCACCGTTGGTGGGGATGAGGTTAAACCATTGCAGATAGCCGGTGGATGGAACCATGTAACCGTGGTGGTAATCCTGGTGGTCACCCAGGCGATATAGGGTCAGATAATCTTTTTGGCGATGGGCTAACAGGCGGACTTTATCCGGATAGCCTTTCGCTTCAAAATATGCTACAGCCTCGGCAAGTGGTACCTCGCGTTTGGTAAAAGGTAAATCTTCCTCGACGAAGGTGCGCATGTGCGCCATCAAACTATCCAAATCATCATCGGTGAGTGGTTCGTGGTCGGATACCTCACAATAATAGCCACCTGAGGAAACAGAATGATCAATGGTGAGGGTCGCATCTGGATATTCATCTTCAAAGGCAGCTTCCAAGAGGAAGGTAAGTGAGCGCCGGTAGATCAGCATCCCATCCGGGTCTTCCATCGAAATTGGAGTGACCCAGGCATCCATGGAAACTGGAAAGGTTAGCTCGCGTAGCTCACCATTAATAATAGCGCCAACGATGGGAGGTGAATCTGGTGAATCGAGCAAGGAAAGGAATTTTCCTACTGCTGACCCGCGAATGCCACAAATAACCCGCCGATCTGGTAGATGAATTTCGACGGTTGGGCGGGGAGTTACAAAATTAAAATCTGAAGGATTAGGATTTTCCATGAGACTTGAAACCGATAAAGATTTCAAAACGCAATTGTAACATTAAGTGCAGGTTAGATGGATGAGCAGTTTCATTAACAGTGTTTTTCATGATAAGAAAATAGAAGATTGAGGATTATATGCTATGGCACCCATATTTGCCATGGTTGTAGCAAGAAGCCCAGTTCTACGTTCAAACTGGGCTTCCAGGTAATCATTATTTATCTAATGTCGCGACCCCACAACAAAGTACCAGCTCTTTTGCAGCTTTGACCTCATCTAACCGGCCTACGGGGGTGATGTGAGGGGCTTCCTTTAGGAGCGAGGGTTCCCGATGTGCTTCAGCAGCAATTTTGATCAACGCTTCCGCAAAGGCATCCAGGGTTTCTTTACTCTCCGATTCAGTCGGCTCGATCATTAAGGCCTCATGAACAATGAGTGGGAAATAGTTGGTGGGCGGGTGAAATTTATAATCCATCAGGCGTTTGGAGATATCCAGGGCATGAATCTCCGGCGCATCAGGCCATTGTCCTTCCACGACGAATTCATGCATGCATAACCGGTCATAAGGAAGGTGATATGTGCCCTTGATCAGTGAAAGTAAATAATTTGCATTCAAAACAGCATGTTCTGCGATGGTACGCAACCCTTTT
This sequence comes from Anaerolineales bacterium, assembly GCA_049287485.1. Lineage (GTDB taxonomy): Bacteria > Chloroflexota > Anaerolineae > Anaerolineales > UBA4823 > FEB-25. The sequence goes on along the minus strand of JBAQFX010000416.1, from coordinate 3,575 downwards.
TCACCTTGCATATTTATATAGGTGTAAGCCCGTACCAGCATGCCAAAGTGACCGTGGAATGACTTCATCCTTCCGATCGACTTAGCTGGCGTCAGAAAACCGTAAAGCGGGGGCATTTCTTCATCACCTTCTTCGATGATTGCCACGACAGGGGTGGGTAAGAAATCCACCAAATGTGCAGCCACACCAACCGGACCAGATCCCGGGCCACCGCCTCCATGGGGTGTCGAGAAGGTTTTATGAAGATTAAAATGCATCACATCAAAACCCACATCGCCAGGGCGAATAATGCCAAGCAATGCATTGAGGTTTGCGCCATCCCCATACACCAATCCACCAACAGAATGTACCAGTTGAATAACCTCTTCCACATGTTCATCGAATAGACCTAAAGTGTTGGGATTGGTCAACATCAAGCCGGCTAAAGTATGGTCACATTCCTGATGGAGGGCTTGCAAATCTACGTTTCCACGTGCATCCGATTTCAGTTCCACCACGCGCATCCCGCTCATGGCAGAAGTGGCGGGATTAGTGCCATGTGCTGAATCGGGAATGAGGATTTTGTCACGCTTGGTATCACCGCGAGAGCGATGATAAGCACGGATGATCAACACACCCGTCAATTCACCATGAGCACCTGCAGCAGGTTGAAGGGTAATACCGGCAAAGCCAGCGATCTCTTTGAGCCATTCTTGCAGGTGATACATCAATGCCAGGTTCCCCTGGACGGTTTCGATGGGCTGCAAGGGGTGGGTATAAGCAAACCCTGGGAAACGTGCGGTCTCCTCGTTGATCTTTGGGTTGTATTTCATCGTGCAGGAACCCAGGGGGTAAAACCCGGTATCTATAGAATAATTCAGCTGGGATAGGCGTGTATAGTGGCGGATGACATCCAGCTCAGATAACTCAGGCATGGGCAAGTCTTCTCGGATGAAACCATCCGGCAGGGGGGCGAGGGGTACATCAGGTGACGGGAAATCAATCCCTTGACGACCAGCGACAGAGATATCACACAATTGAGGCTCACCCATGAGACACCTCCGATAAAACTTCAGCCAGTTGATCAATTTCCTGGCGAGTGTTCATCTCGGTGACAGCGAAGAGCAAATGCCGGTCGAGCGTAGGGTAATCTTGACTGAGATCATACCCACCCAGGATATCATGATCGAGTAAAAGGTCATTAATATCAGAAGGTGGGGCAGGTGTTTGGATTACAAACTCGTTGAAGAAAGGAACGGAAGACCAGAGGGAATATCCTGGCAGCTGTGCGATTAATTTTGCTGCATAATGGGCTTTATGAAAACACAATTCTGCTACCTGCCGGAGGCCATTTTTTCCTAATAAGCTCATATATACGGTTGAGGCGAGAGCCATTAATCCCTGATTCGTGCAAATATTTGATGTAGCTCTTTCACGACGAATGTGCTGCTCACGAGCGGTGAGAGTCAGGACATATGCCCTTTGCCCACGATTATCGATAGTTTCACCGACCAAACGACCAGCCATTTTGCGGACATACTCTTTTTTGGTAGCAAATAATCCCAGGTAGGGACCACCATAGGAGAGGGGAATGCCGAGTGGCTGCCCTTCGCCAGTAACAATGTCCGCATCCATATATCCGGGAGCTTTGAGTAGACCCAGTGAGATTGGATTTACGGAAATCGCCAGGAATGCTCCTTGCGCATGAGCGGCTTCAGCTAGCATCGTATAGTCATAGATCCGGCCGAAGAAATCTGGATATTGAACGACCACCAGAGCAGTATCCGTATCGATGAGAGGGACCAGGCTCTCAGGGCCAGCCATCAGATCAGTGCGTGAGTCATCACCATCCAAAACCACTGAGGAACCCTCAGAATAGGTGCGAACGGTTTGGCGATATTGGGGGTGTAGTGCAGGTGAGAGAATCACTTTGGTGCGTTTGCCACGGAAATTCGCATGGGCCATATTAACAGCTTCAGCTACAGCGGTCGCACCATCATAATGCGAAGCATTACACACCTGCATGCCTGTTAATGCAGCGACATTACTCTGGTATTCAAAGATAGCTTGAAGGGTGCCTTGGGATAATTCAGGCTGGTAGGGTGTATAGGCGGTCAGGAATTCTCCGCGTCTGATGATTGCATCCACTGCGGCAGGGATATAATGGTTATAGACGCCTGCTCCGAGGAAACAGCTAAGGTCACGGACACTTTCATTACCCAGCGAAATTTCTTGAAGCTCTTGTGCAGCTTCCATTTCACTAAGTGCGGGTGGTAGGTGCAGCCTGGGGAAGCGATAAAGGGCTGGAACATCATTGAATAAATCTTCCAGCTTTTCAATGCCAACAGTCCGCAGCATGGCGGTCCTGTCTGCATCGGTATGAGGTATGAACATAATATCTCCTATTGTTGCTCTTGAATGAATTTTTCGTAAGCAGAGGCAACCATGAGGGCATCCGCTTCAGCTGGGTCATTTAACTCGATCTTGATAATCCAGGCAGCTCCGTATGGATCGGTATTTATCACTTCAGGTGCTCCACCCAGCTCTTCATTCACGCCAATCACCTTACCACTCACTGGCGTAAACACATCTGCTGCAGCTTTAACAGATTCAATGGTGGCGATCGTATCGCCTTTATTGAGGTTATCGCCTTCATTAGCAATCACTTCTGCAAATACAATATCTGATAATTGATCCTGTGCGAAATCAGATATCCCAATTGTGCAGGTTTTACCTTCTACTTTGATCCATTCATTACTTTCGGTGTATCTTAAATTGACGGGTATATTCATGAGATGCCTCCTGTTGAAGATTTACCATAGATTTTAATACGAACTCCAATTTCTACAAGACAGATTATGCTAATTAAGAAACAAAGGAGCACGTATTATTCGTGCACCTCTGTTATCAACCTGAGAGTTTCACGCCGTGCAAAAAAAGAGAACCCAAAGCGCTTGCCCCTACGGTGCCATTAAAGTATACTGGCTTTTCAGAGTGTCAGATTGGAACAAAGTCCTTCTACCTGAGAGTTTCACCTATATATTGAGTATGATAGGTTTGCCCCTTCGGTGCCCGATGAAATCAGGGTCTCTTCTCTGTCCCGGTTTTCTTAGCCAGTTTATTTTAAAATTGAGCAAACGAAAAGTCAAGATGCATTCAACGCATCATATACTTCTAAATTAAGAATTATATCTAACTAAAAACCCGCCAACAATTTGCTGGCGGGTGTGTAATTATATTTTTATTCCTAGACCCAATTTTGCTTTTTAAGGAAATTAGTGAGAACAGGAATATCAAGATATTTACCTTGATAAGCTACATAAGCTGGCCAAAGTACAACTAACCATAATAGTGGTGCACAGATGGCTCCTATTCCAAAGGTGACAACTGAGATAATTGCAATCAGAATATAGAGCACAATATTAAAGGCAATCGATTGCACGGCGTGATATTTTATAAAAGGACGAGCTTTTTTATCTTCCATTAAAAGTGCGATGATGGCCAGTGGTGAAATAGGATAGCCTAAGGCTGCCCATAATTTATCGTCGCTGGTTATTTCAGGATTGATGGGTTGTTCAGTCATTGTTATTTTCCTC
>JBAQFX010000415.1:0-20511 GCA_049287485.1 Anaerolineales bacterium | reverse complement strand
CAATAACAGCCAGGATCTCAATGGCAAGCAGAAGTCGATCCAGATTGCGTCTAGTGCGTGATTTCAAGGTAGACTGGTATTCATCCAGATCCGCTTCTGCTTGAGATTCTGAATGTAAGTGATCAATCGCAGGATTTTCGAGGTCGGGTGTTAACGTAACCACCCTACCAGTTTTCCGGAACCGTTCTAAATGCTCCAGGCGGGTTTTGCGCCTTTTTTCCACTAATAGCTGGCGAAGCTCTTCAATGGATAAATCGTCGGGTAATCTACCTTTACGCACGAGGCGATTATACACCGTTTGCTTTAGTGAGTTTTCGAGCAGGCTATTATCCAGGGGATATGATTTTTATTTAGCTTTGCGACGATCCTGGTGGGGGTTATTCCTGAAATTGACCAACGGCGGCTGATTAACTCAAAGTGTCCTTCAGGACCAGAAACCGCATTCAAAACGACTGAAAAACCCACTGAGACTATGGGTTGGGGTATAGCGGCAGCTGCCCAGATCAGCAATACGACCAGAATAAGGATATTATCTGGGACAATGAAAGGTGCCAAACCGGTTAGGGCATAAGCTGAGATCACCATCAGCCGGGATAAGCTAAACCATGGAACCACATTGCGTTGACTTTGCAGGAAATGCCCTGCCTATAGCGCCATGAATAACCCGGTGATGCCAGTCATCGAAGTCAATAAGCCAACCTGGACTGGAGTTGCGCTAAGGCGAGTGAGAAATACAGGCAGGAATGGGGCTGCTGCGCTAGCCGTCCAACATCAATAGCATTGATTTGAACATAACGCTTGTTATGTTGTTGAATTGATACCGGATTGATTTGTTCTTCTGCGGAAGGTTGAAGTGCTGCGCTCATCCTACCATTCCACGCATGATGTTCATCAATTTCGATGCTAGAATGTTCCGATCAAAATGAGCGTCTACATATCTACGACCCTGACGACCCATGGTGTGAGCTAAATCAGGATTGTGCGCTAAACGTAATACAGCCTGGCTGAGAGCGTGAGGGTCACCAGGGGGAACAGCAATCCCTGCGCCCGCCTGATCGATGACTTTGCGAATGACTCCATCAATTGCCAGGACGACCGGTTTTCCAGAAGCCATATAATCGAAGACCTTATTGGGATATGTGGTTTTATACAGCTCCACAGGTTTCAGGATAGCGATGCAAACATCTGCCGCAGCAAGGGCCGAAGGCATCTCAATTTTAGGAATGGGTGGCAAGAATAAAACATTATCCAGGCCTTGTAGTCTGGCTTGTTCTTGTAACTCAGGTTTATCCTTGCCGTCGCCCAGCAGAACGAAGACGATCTCCTTTTGTGGGAGCAATTCTTTGGCAGCGGCAAGCACGATGCCGAGGTCATTCGATAATCCATGAGCACCGGCATAAAGTGCCACGAATTTGGAGTCAAGCTGGTGGGACTGACGGAAGGCTGATCCATCCACGCCAGGATTGAACATGTTGGTATCGGTGCCATTGGGGACTAATTCCACATGGCGTGCACCTCGATCCTTTATATGTTGAGTGAATCCAGGTGAATTCACCATCACCAGATCAGCATGGCGAACCAAAAAGCTTTCAAGCCATTCAGAAAGCCGGATCAAAATGTGGCTTCTCAATACACCCACGGCAACCGCGAATGCTGGCCAAAGGTCACGTACCTCGAAGAGAAAAGGAACACGTTTTATCTGGGATAATGCCCAGGCGGTAAACCCTTGAAAAATGGGAGGTGAGGTTCCCCACACTAAATCAATGTTTTTAACCTGCAAACCAATCAGAAAAGATGAAATCATAAAACTGAAGAAACTAATCAGGCGAAAGGTGAAACTCCGGTGTAAGGCTGGATAGGTATAAGTGCGCAGGATGGTGATGAACTCTCCATCCACCTGCTTTTCGGACCAGGGGATTTTAGCGGTACGGGATTTCCCGGTGAGGTAGCTGATGGGGCTGGCGATTATCGTTATCTGATGACCGTGGGAGGCGAGATAGCGGGCAAGCTCGTGATGGCGCGTTCCGCCTGGTTCATCCAAGCTGGCGAATGCCTGATGGATCAATAAGACATGCACGGATTATTTCTCTCTAGGTGAAGAATGATCGATTTGATTGCATAATTATACTGGCTCATCAGGTGGAGGGTCAGTGATGAGCAATGGATGCTCAGGCCAGCCCGTTTGATGGGATTTCCAGACATACTCAGCCATTATCTTGGGAAGCACCGGTCGATCTGGTAGCTCGTCCACGGGCATCCAGACAGGAAGGTGTGATCCTTTTTCGGACTCAGGCTGGCTATCCATCTCGGATCCGGTACCATGACCAAAATGCCCACTGACTTGCTCTGCCAGGAAATAGTATTGGGGGGAACCCATATACCAGACTTCGGCAACCATCGATCCGATGGAAAGGACCAAACCAAGCTCCTCCAGAGCTTCGCGTTTGGCTGTAATGGCGGGAGTCTCATGAGCCTTGATCTTGCCACCTGGAAAGACGAAATAATGTTTACCCGCACGATAGCGTTCAATCAGGGCTATTTCATTACGGAGGATAAGAATAATAGCTGCTCTAGGTTTCATACGGAAGAATCCACTCGCTCTTCAATTCCAACGGTAAGGTTTGAGAAACCTCGAAGATGCAAGCCAAGGCAGGTTTTTTTTCTCCATACGTAGGAGATATCCAGCCGGTGATAGGTGAGACCGTTCCATTGCCGTAAACGAGCTTTCCAGCGCGTGCAAGCTGGAAGCCCGGGGATTGTGGCGACAGTGTATCACCTCGGGATACAGACGAACTAATGATTAGCCCCACCCATCCATAAGGCGACTGAAGACGAAGCTCAACCATCGATGGGTTGGAGTCATTGGGTTTCACCCGGATTTGATATTCCCAATCTGGCAATAGCCAGTGCAAACGGGCGGTATGGATACGCCCAGGTTGTCCATCGATATAGTCGCAAATTTGCCAATGACCATCACTAGAAATGGACACCTTACGGGTGTGAGTCACTCCGATTTTACGATAACCATTATGTTGAGCTGTCAGGCTGAATTCATTATCTTCGGACGCGGATTGGAAGGGGATAACTGTGGCTTGGGCCCAATCCAGATATAAGAATCGCCCCGCCCGAAGCATGAATTCCTGATTATCGATCACAACGGTATTGTGGACAAAGGCACTGGTGAGAGAATTATCCCAGGGAGGAGGGGAATTATATAGATAAGTACCTGGGTCTTGAGCCAAATTCAATCCGTGCCACCATAGATCAAGGTGGAGCTGGTCTGCATGCGCTGGGCGAGAATGGAAAGTTGCTACGTGCAGAGTTGCCCAGGAAGGATTAATGGGATTTTGAATTATGTACGGAGCTTGTGTGGTTGGACTAACTTGGTCAGATGCCTCACGCCAAACTTTTAATCCAACTTCTTTATCGGGTTGACCTGATGAAGGACATAGCCATAAGCCCATATCCTGCCATGAACCCTCTGGCAACAGTTTATTGTTCATGAATGTCCGGCTGGCAGCATAAATCACGGGCCGATAGTCATTATGCGGATGAACGGTAAGGGGTAGGAGGTAGGCGCCATCATTATGACCCAGATTGGGTACGTGACCGGTTTCAGGATCCACCAACTTCGATAACCAACAAGTAGATTTAGTCAAACATTCAATAAGATCTGGGGGAATGGGTTCCTGGCTAAATGAGCCTGCATGTACCGAAAAACACCACATCGCGGCTTGCAGCATAAGGCGATGATAATTGGTGCTATGTTGTATATATGTGCCATCTGAGGCGATTTGCGATTGGAAGGCGTATTGTAGCCAATCCCAACCCAACCTGTGCCAGGTGGGGGATAGAGGATGGCCAGGTAGGAGCGCTGAAGCAGTATATAGACCAAGGGCTTCGGTGATCAGATGGTTATTATTTTGCGAACGCGCATAACCAAGGGTGGGTGGGATGCGCTCAGCATGGACAGCAATGGCTTTAGCGAGGGTTTTAAGCCTATCAGCATTACTCTGAACTGACTGCGAGAAAATTTGAAAGGCAAAAGCGAGGGCGATAAGGCGGATGGCAACTTCCTGGGCAGAAGACCAGTGAGGACCAAAATATGGTGGATTGGAGGTCAAGAATCGCTCAGTGAATGACCAGAATGCTTCAGCGTAGCGTTCGTCATTGGATAAATAGTAAGCCATGGTAAGCCTGCATGCCCAACCGAACCTGGCTGGCTCCCAGATAAACTTTATATCCTGGTGGTCATTCCGGTTACTTCCGCTTTCATATTCGGTCCAATATTTCAATGGTGCCGGATAGGTGAGTTCCAGCCTTACAGGTTGACCGCCAAATAAGCGGATTTCTCCGCGGAGGATTTCCTCTGCTTGTCCATAAACCTGCTGAACCTGCTCTCCAAGTAAATCGATAAAGGTATCCCTGGAGGGTAAAGGTGGAAGGCAGGCATGTAGTATTAGAGCCTTCTCAGGGTCAAAAGAATCCAAGCGGAGCAATGCCTGTGAAAGCTGTCTTCTATAATGTCCGGTGTACAAGCCAAACCGATACAGGCTGTAGAGCCGTACCTGATTAAAACCAAGATGGCGTAACACTTTCAGCCCGATTAAAAACCTTGAGGGACGCTTCATCGGTTAAGGTTCATGGAGTAAATTAGCTTGTGGCTTGACCCAGGGATACAGGTTGCCTGCTACGGATCGCATCCAGGGCAGCAAATGCAGCCTCAGTGACACCAAATAATTGCGCATAGGGAATGGGGGGTGGTCCCCCAGCGGTAATTGCCTGCGAGAATGCATCCCATTCGAGGTGATGACCTTTGTCCTGTCGCAGTCGTGAATGGAAGACCTGGTGTTTTCCATTGGTAACCAGCTCAAGCGTGCGGAAGTCATCCAGTACGGCTACCCTACCCCCTACGAATACTTCAAGGCGTTCTTTGGGGAAGGCTTTATCACCATTTGCCAGATAAATCACCGATCCGATCGAGCCATCGGGGAAGGTAAATGTAATCAAGGTGTTATCTGCTCTATAACGATTGTCGTCAGGGAGAGAATGAGCAGATACCGTGAGTGGGGTCGCACCAATCAAGAAGGTGAGCAGATCAATAAAATGGCAAGCCTCACCAATAATTCTCCCACCCCCAAGAGCCGGGTCCTGGACCCAATGGGTGAGGGGGATGCTGCCCGCATTTATCCGATATGTTGCCAAGAGAGGTTCATTGCGCAATCCGATAAATTCATAAAGTTTACGGGTCAGCGGTGCAAAGCGGCGATTAAAGCCGACCATGAGTAGAGGCGAAATCTCATTTTGGAGGATTTGCTGTTTTATCTGGTTCAATTGTTCAGGAGTGATCGCCAGGGGTTTTTCGCAAAATACATGTTTACCCGCCTGTAGGCCACGCAGCACCTGTTCAGCGTGCAGGTGGTGGCGGGTGAGGATGCAGATTGTATTCACCTGAGGGTCTGAGAGGATTTCATTTTCATTGGCACAGGTGTATTTAAAACCATATTTTTTAGAGGCAAATTCCGCATGAAAACCAGATGCAGAGGAAATTGATACCAATTCAACTGCAGGGGTTTTCTTTAGAACCGGCAACATGACAGCATTGGCGAAGTTCCCTGCCCCGAGCACTCCCAGACGAACAATATTGGCTCCAGCGACCGGTAAGCTGATCTTCTTGACGGGCTCATATACAGTCTGAATATTGACCGTTTTTGAGCTAACTTCCGGATAAGTCAGTAACACTCCCAAAAAAGGATGGCCGGTCTTTCCGGTGATCAACTCATAAGCCTGGGAGGCATTTTCGATGGGAAAGTGATGGGTGATGAGGGGTTTTAAATCGACTTGCCCTTTCGCCAAAAGTTCCACAAAGGATTGCAGGTTGCGCCCTTCGGACCAGCGAACATATCCGATTGGATAATCCTGCCCAGCCTCTTCATAGGATGGATCATAACGACCAGGCCCGTATGAACGGGAGTTAATGAAAGAGAGCTCTTTCTGGTAGTAGATTCTGCGAGGTAAAGTGAGTCCAACTGCGCCAATGGCAACAACATGGCCGCGATCACATGCTATTTCACCTGCCAGCTCAACTGGATCTGCGGATGGTGAGTCGGCACAAATGAGGAGGTTATCCAAACCCAGCCCACGCGAGAATGCCGAGGCAGCTTCAACGGCCTGGGGGCGCAGGACCGCTGATGCGCCCAGCTGATTAGCCAAATCCACCCGGGATTGATCAAGATCCACTCCAAATACCCGGCAGCCTGCTGCCCTGGCGATGCCGACTGCCAATAAACCCAATAATCCCAGCCCGATCACACCTACAGTCTCACCAAGTTGAGCCCCAGAAAGGCGAAAGCCATGTAAGGCGATGGCGCCCAGGGTGGTGAAAGCGGCAGAATCAAAATCAACATTTTCAGGGAGAAGAGTCAATAGATTCTTTGGTATAGTGACATATTCTGCATGAACGGCATAACCACCACCGGCACAGGCAACCCGATCTCCAACTTTGAATCCAGACACTCCATCAGCTATAGCTTCGATGATTCCTGAGGAGGAGTAACCGAGAGGCATAGGCTGATCTAAGCGATTGAAAGCCGCTTCCATGGTGGAGAGTAAACCCTCCCGGCGCGCTTTATCAGCTACCTGGCGCACTAGATCGGGGCGTGAAAGGGCTTTCCCGAGCAAGGATTTACCGGCAAATTCGACTAACATTCGTTCCGTCCCCGCAGATACCAGAGAGACCTGATTGCGGATCAAAGCCATGCCAGGTTGAAGCTGCGGGATGGGCACATCCACCACCACAGTTTCGCCATTATTTATATTCTGAAGAAGCTGTTTCATTCAATATCCTGCCTTATTCGAAGCGATGAAGGATGATTAAGAAGATTATAGCGCGGATTTAAGCCGCATGTTATAATTTTTTTAGATAAAATGTCAGACAACTTATACTTTCAGGAGGGGTTATGTCTTCTCACCATATCAAAAATTAGCTCAAATCCTAGTGGACCATTCTACCAAGGTCATGCCTGGAGACTGTGTCGCGATAGAGACAACCACGAATGCAGAAGCATTAGTGATTGACATTTATGAGCTGGTGTTGCAACGCGGAGCTCACCCCCATTTGTTATTAAATCTTCCTGATCAAGAAAAAAAGTTATTTGAATATGCCAATGATGACCAATTGACTTACACGCCCACGTTTCAAAAGCTTGTGACCGAACAATTTGAGGTGTACATACGGGTACGGGCGGATATTGATCCACGGGCATTACACGATGTACCTGGCACAAAACAATCCCTGCGCCAGAAGGGCATAGCACCCGTGCGGAATACGATGTTGAAACGTGGTGCCACGAATTCATTACGCTGGGTATTGAGCCAGATCCCGACGGAAGGCTATGCCAGGGAAGCAGGAATGAGCCTGGCCGAATATACCGATTTTGCTTTCTCAGCCTGTCATGTGGATGAGAATACGGCAGACCCGGTGGCGCATTGGGAAAATATCCGCAATCAGCAACTCAAGATGATTGAGAACATTGAAGGTCATGATCAGGTGAGGCTGAAGGGAGTGAATGTTGATCTCAACCTGTCGATCAAAGGTCGTAAGTTCAATAATTCCTATGGAGTACACAATATGCCGGATGGTGAAATCTATACGGGTCCGGTGGAAGATTCGGTGAATGGGTGGGTGAAATTTACTTACCCAGCGATCTATCAGGGCCAGATGGTGGAAGGTGTGGAGTTACAATTCGATCAGGGGAGGGTGGTCTCAGCAAAGGCGAAGGTGGGTGAACAACTACTATTGTCAATGATCGCTTCAGATGAAGGATCACATTACCTGGGTGAATTTGCGATAGGCACAAATTACGAGATCAACCGCTTTACGCGTAACATCTTATTCGATGAAAAACTTGGTGGAACATTCCACATTGCCCTGGGTGCTGGATATCCCGAGACGGGTAGCCGGAACACCAGCATGATCCATTGGGATATGATCTGCGACATGCGCCGGGATTCTGAGATACAGGTGGATGGCGTGCCGATTTACAGAGACGGCAAGTTTATCTAAATCAGATAGCCAGGTCTCAACGGAGCGAGGAGCACTCGCTCCTTTTATTTCCTTCATTGGTGTAGCTTTCAATAATTGTTTATCGTTTGATGATAAAGATGCCACATCTGGCTGTATAAACCCCTGGAGGTCAATAACTGCTGATGGAGACCCTGTTCAACGATGCGGCCATTTTTGAGAACCAGGATCTCATCCATGGATTCAAGCCCGACCATTCGCTGCGTGATTATTATGGTGGTGCGTGCCCGGCTCAATTTATCGATTGAATTCAACACGGCAAGCTCCGTCACCGGATCCAGGTTAGCGGTTGGTTCATCAAGGATCAACAGAGGGGAATCTCTTAGAAGGGTTCGGGCAATGGCTAGACGCTGGCGCTCACCAGCACTGAGGCGGAGCCCATGCTCACCAATCCAGGTATGCAACCCAGCGGGTAATGACTGGATAAAATCGTAAAGCTGTGCCTCCCGGCAGGCCTGAATGATTTGCTCATCGGTAGCACGAGGTTGGGCAATAAGCAAATTTTCTTTAATGGTTGCGGTGAACAGGTAAGTGTTTTGAGAAATGACGGCGATATACTTGCGGATATCATCCTGGAAATAATTACGAATTTCATGATCGCCCAGGCGTATTGAGCCGTGCTGGTATTCCCAATAGCGGAGTAATAAATTGGTCAGTGTCGTTTTCCCGGAACCATTCGGGCCGATCAAAGCAATATGCTTTCCGCGTGGCAGTGAAAATGATATATTTGATAGTTGAAATGTAGATAAATTGGCATCAACATCTTCGTCGGGCGATGATGGGTATTTAAATGCGAGGGCTTCTACCTGAAGGTCAGCTACCTGAGGCAGCGCAAGAGGCTGAGACGAATCGATAACCAGTGGGGCGGCATCCACTAGTTCATAGAGGCGAGAAGCGGCTGCCCGGTTAGAATCAAAATGTTGGGCGACGATGGGTAATGGTTGCATGGCTTCAAAACAGGTGAGGGCAATTAAAGACACAACGCCGAGATAGACAGCCTGCATTTGTCCTTGAGTCACTTTTTCGATGGCAAGGACAAGGACGGTAAGCATGGCCAGGTTTGACAGAATACTACCGATGGCAGTTTGCAAAGCAGATAACCCATTCATTCGAGCTTGAAGCCGGTTCAAACACTCTGCAGCCTGGTCCAGGCGTTCTAATTGAGACTGAGCCTGACCGCACATCAACAGGTCTGCCACACCCTGGATACTATCAACAAGCAAGACACTTAATCGAGCCCGCTGATTTACAATTAGCCGTCCGAGATAGTGGGTAATCAGATAGACCAGAAGGGGCAGGCCTAACCCAGCCAAGAGCAGAAAACCCAGCAATCCCCAGGCTAATTGGCGACCAAAACTACCCATGATGAAAAAGGATACCAGGCCAACTAATAAGGCCACTAAAGGTGGAGCAACCGTACGCACGTAAAAATTCTCTAATGTTCCAATGTCATTGTTCACACGGGTGAGTAAATCACCTGAGTGGTAGCGCATGAGGCGTGCTGGTGCGAGCGGCTCCAAGGCTTGATAGAACCATACCCGCCAACGAGCCAGCAGATGGAAGGTCACATCATGGGAGACCAGACGGTCAAGATAGCGAAAAACCCCGCGTGAAAGCCCAAAAAAACGAACACCCACAATAGCCACCTGTAATTCAGCAATAGAAGGGTGTAAGGCTGCAGCTGAAATGATGTAGGCTGCGGTGGCCATCAAACCTACACCACTGGCGATGGTGGCAAACCCCAAAAAGACTGATAATAAAATTCGACCGGCAAATGGGGAGATCAGCTTGAATAGCCTGATTTCGACCAGTGGCTTTTTTGGCTGCTGGTTTTCATTTGGGTCAAGCTCACTCGATTTGGATATGATTTCTGCCTGAACTGGAAGAACCGCTTGAGGTGATTGGATTGGGTGGCTGAATTGGATTTTTCGGCCTGGGGATTCAGCTTGCTGGATGCGTTCGACCTTGCCATGACGTAAAGTAATCACCTGGTCGGCCATGGTGAGAGTGGCACGGTGATGGGCAATGACAAGAACTGTACGACCGAGGGCCAGTGATGCCAATGAATGCCGTATTAGCACATCCGCTTCGGGATCCAGGTAAGAAGTGGCTTCGTCCAGGATGATGAAAGGTGTATCTTTGAGAAAGGCACGAGCCAGGGCAATACGCTGTGCTTGCCCTGCGCTCAACCTTACCCCACGCTCACCGATCATGGTCTGGTAACCCAAGGGCATTTGGTTAATGAATTCATCTGCATGAGCCAATTGGGCAGCCTGGAGGATGGCGGCTTGATCGGCGTCTGGCCTGGCAAGTTTTATATTCGCCAGAATGGTATCATCAAATAAATATGGATCTTGAGGCACCCAGGCCAGATTTTCTCGCCACTCTGACACTGGAGTGTTATCCAAAGGTTCACCATCAACACTTATTTCTCCGCTATGAGGTTGGAGGAAACGTAATAATAACCATGTTAGGGTGGTTTTCCCCGCGCCACTTTCACCGATCAATGCAGTCATTTTCCCGGAGGGAATCTCAAAGGAGATATCATGTAGAGCGGGCTGGTCATTAGAATAGGAAAATTTCAGGTCTTTGATCAGAATGGATGGGGGCATATGCCTGGAATGCGGTCGTGGTGATTCTCGATGGGCTGATCCGTTAGTTGATATGGGTATGCCCAGGATTTGGAAGATGCGGTTGGCAGCTTCGACCCCTGCCATCCCTGCGTGAAAACGGGTGCCTAACAGGCGTAATGGTAGATAGAACTCAGGTGCGAGCAATAGAAGGAAAAAGGCTTGTTCGAAAGCCATCCTCCCGTAAAGCAGGCGAATGCCAATTTCTACGGCAACAACAGCGGTGCTCAGGGTGGCAATCAACTCCAGGACCAGGGCAGAGAGAAAAGTGACCCGTAAAACACCCATGGTGGACTGGCGGTAGTGTTCACTTACTTCTTGAATGACGGCGATTTGATCGCGGCTGCGCCCAAGTGATTTTAGGGTCGTCAGACCTTGAAGCACGTCCAGGAAATATGCGCTCATCCGGCTTAGCCCCTGCCATTGCTTACGGGTGAGTTTTTCGGCGACAGAGCCGATCAGAACCATGAATAAGGGTAATAATGGGGCGGTTAGAAGAAGGATCAAACCCGAGAGAGTGTCAGATGGAAATACAAAGAAGAGAATGGTGAGCGGGATAAGCGCAGCCAGGGCTATTTGGGGAAGATATTGGCGAAAATATATTTCTAAAGCGTCCATTCCCTCAATGGCGAGGTTGACCAGCTCACCTGTGCGAGTTTCTTGACCTCCCAGGTCGGACCGGAGAAAGCCCGGTCCGAGATCCATTATATGGGTAAATAACCTTTGTTGTAAATCTCGTTTTATTTTACGAGCGGCAGTGTTTGCAGTTAATTCCCCGGCACAAACAAACCCTACCCTCAACAAGACAATAACCAGGACAGCTATGATCAGCGTGGTTACAGATTCGAGCGTCTTTCCTGAAAGGAAAACCAGGCCAATCACCCTACTTATCTCACGGGCTTGAAAGACAACCAGGATGCCACCAACCAATCCAAGAAAGATGGAGAGGCCAATGGTCGTTTCTACATTCCTGGCTAATTTGAGCAGGCGGGAACTAAGTTTCATGCAGGTAAATTATTAGCGGTCAGCATTCATACCGAGGCGTATCCTGGTGCAAGAATGCTGACCGCTAAAGTGATGGTCAGCGACTCAGTAGATTAGTTTATCCACATCACCGGTGACACGTTTTCGGAATACCCAATAACTCCAGATCTGATATAGCAAGACGATGGGCAAAAAGATGATGGTTACGATGGTCATTAACCTGAGGGTTTGAGTTGAGGAAGATGCGTTTTGAATGGTGAGGCTCCAAGCCGGGTTCAAGCTGGAAACTATCACACGGGGGTATAGGAGAGAGAAGATTGTCAGGACGAAAAAGGCCACGGTAAGGCAGGTCATGAAAAATACATAGCCAAATTTTTCCTTACGGATGAGATACCCAGCAGTTAATATTGCTAAAACCCCGAGCACAGGGAACAGGATTACCAGGACATTGAGCCTTGTGCGGACATCAGTGATAATGAAGCTGGTTATCAGGAAGATCGCTAACATAAAGACCACCAAAAGCCAAAGCCAGCGCACGAGCTCCTTGGATTTTTGCTCGATTTCACCGTTTGTTTTATTGCTTAAGAAACTAGCTCCGTGTAAGAGGACCAACAAGGTTAATGCGAGGGCGGCCAATAATGCATATGGGTTGAGCAAGTTAAAGAAGCCACCGACATATTCCATATTGGCATCAATGGGAATTCCTCGCACCAGATTGGCAAATGCAACAGGCAATAATATGGTTGGAATCAGGCTACCAGCGAAAAGGCACCAATCCCAGAGTTTACGCCAGAGTGGATTATCATCCTTATTGCGAAACTCGAAAGCTACTCCGCGGATGATCAACCCAAACAGAACGATAAACAACGGCAGGTAAAAACCGCTGAATAACGTGGCATACCAATTAGGGAAGGCAGCAAAGGTGGCGCCACCAGCGGTGATCAGCCAAACCTCATTCCCATCCCAATGCGGGCCAATCGTATTAATAATTGTCCGTCTTTGAACATCATTTTTTCCGAGGAAAGGCAGCAGAATTCCTACGCCAAAATCAAAGCCTTCCAGAACAAAAAAGCCAGTATATAGGATCGCAATAAAAATAAACCAAAGTGTGTTAAGGGCCATAAGAATACCTCCTATTGCGATTCGGACGGGTTTACCAGGGATGGTGAAAAATCATCAGGGACTTTCTCCTCATCTACTGGACCAGCTTTTCCAAATTTAAACATTAAGTATATGGTGGCTGCAATGAGAAGCCCGTAGACCAGAATGAAACCAATCAAACTGGTGAGGAACATCCCGGGTGTCACTGCCTTCGAGACGCCATCTTGCATCTTAACCAGACCATAAACAACCCATGGATACCTGCCTACTTCGGTAACCATCCAGCCAGTGGTATTCGCCAGATAGGGTAAGGCGATGGCAAAGGGTAATAACTTTAAAAACCAGGGATATTTAGCATAGAGATTTCGTAATTCAATGATAAGAGCAACCACGCTGATCAAAATCATAAGAAGACCGGCTCCTACCATGGTACGGAAACCCCAATAAAGAACGACTGTAGGGGGGACATAATCTCCTGGGCCGTATTGTTGTTCATATTGAGCCTGGAGCTGATTCATACCCTTTACTTCGCCGGTAAGCTTGTTATATTCCAGAAAGCTAAGAGCTTCAGGTAAGCGCCAATCGATCAGTAATTTACCTGTAAATGGGTTTTCTATAGTTATGATCGATAATGAGGCTGGATTTTCGGTATTAAATAATGCCTCAAGAGATGCTAATTTCATGGGTTGTATTTGGTTCATTTCTTGACCCTGAGTGTGCCCAAACGCAGCTACCATGATTGTTCCAATGACGCCAATAATGGCTGCCATGCGAAAAGAATATCTAAAAAATTGCAGCTCATTGTGGAGTAAGAGGTGATAGGCACTGATACCCATCATAAAAAAGGCCACTGTAACAAGTCCAGCAGAAAAGACGTGGGGAAAATGGCTAAAAATAGGGATATTAAACACTACCTGAGAAAAATCGACTAATTCTGCTCTACCATCGGAGATGGTATAACCAGCAGGATGTTGCATAAAAGCGTTGGCGATCAAAATCCAGAGGGCAGAGATATTCGATCCAATCGCAACGAGCCACATCACCAAAGCATGAACTCCTTTGGATAGCTTATCCCAACCAAATATCCATATGCCTAAAAAAGTGGATTCCAGGAAAAAAGCAACCAATGCTTCAATGGCCAATGGAGCACCAAAAATGTCTCCGACGAAGCGCGAATACTCTGACCAAGACATGCCAAATTGAAATTCTTGCACAATGCCGGTTACAACACCAATGGCAAAATTAATCAGGAAAAGTTTGCCCCAGAACTTTGTCATTCTCTTATAGAGTTCATTCCCTGTGAAAACATAGATCGTTTCAAGGATGGCTACCACCAGAGATAAGCCAAGTGTGAGGGGGACAAAGAAAAAATGGTATACGATCGTGATTGCAAATTGAAGCCTGGCTAAAAGCAATGCATCCATGTCGCGTCTCCTCAGATTATATTGTTATTCCTTAGTTTAGCAGTGTTTATTTTTCCGATCTAATTAATTTGGTGCATACCGGCTTTGGTATTATAAATTTCTCAATAGACACTCTTGATAATATTCATGCCCTCCAAAATCCATGCCTGATCGGTCGGACATCTTCAGCAGTGATAAAGGCCTCGGGATCAACCTCGTTTACCAATGAGTGAACCGAGTCCACTTTTTTGCGTAGCACAGAGCAGTTAATCATTGATACCATACCATCTTTTCCGCGTCCAGCAAATTCGGTGACCGCATAACCATTCTGGCGCAGATGGGAAACAATGGCAGAACCGCGCCTTGGACTGATGATATTCACCATTATATGCCCAATGGCAATGCGCTCTTCAATGATCATACCCACCACATTGCCTGTGGCGAAACCGGCAGCATACCCAATTATATTCAATGGGTTGGTGATTTGGGTAAGCACTTTACCAATCGCAAGCACGAAGATGGCTGACTGGAAAAACCCCAGCACCCAGGCAATTTTCTTTTTTCCCCGCATTACAAATAAAACGCGGAGGGTATCCAGCGACATATCACATACACGCAAAAAGAAGATCAAGGCTGCCCCCAGCCAGGCTTGAGGGGATAAAAACAATTCCATGGTCAGCTCTCTTCTGGCAGGTACATTCTCTCAGTATATTCTTTAACCATGCGATGGATGCTGAAGCGAGGGGTAAGAGAGCAAATGGACTCTTTAATGACGGCGATCCAATCGGATGGGAGACCATCGGCTGAACGGTCACGATAATAGAGGGGCACAATTTGGTTTTCAAGGATATCATACAGGCTGGCAGCATCTGCAGCATCTTGCTGTTCATTGTTGTCATAAACCGTATCATCACCAATCGCCCAACCATTCGATCCATTAAAGCCCTCGCGCCACCAACCATCGAGAACGGAGAGGTTAATAACTCCGTTCATGCCAGCTTTTTGACCCGAAGTACCTGAGGCTTCGTTTGGTCGGCGCGGCGTGTTCATCCATACATCTACACCCTGGATCAAGTAGCGCGCCAGGTTCAAATCATAATCATCAATAAATACCAGGCGACCGCCATTTTCTGCTTTTTTCACTGCGCGATAGACTTGCTGAATAAGTAATTTTCCAGGCTCATCCGCAGGATGGGCTTTACCAGCAAATATAATTTGTACAGGCTGATCAGGGCGATTGATGATGTCTAGTAGCCGATTGAGGTCATGCAAGATCAGGTTAGCACGTTTATAAGTGGCAAAGCGACGGGCGAAACCAATGGTGAGTGCGTAGGGATCAAGCAAGACGCCGGAAGCAATTACCTGTATGGGGTGAATATCTGCATGTAGCCATTGCTCTCGGGTACGTTCGCGGATATAGTAGGATAATTTTCGTTTCAGGTGACGGCGCACAATCCATAATTCAGCATCCGGAATATCATCGATTTTTTGCCAGATCTCCGGGTCGTCCACTCTCTCTTTCCAATCATTGTCAAGGTAACGATCGTATATGCTGCTAATGCGGCGTGCCAGCCATGTGCCGGTATGGACACCATTGGTAATATGGGTTATTGGTACTTCATCTTCCTTAAGTTTCGGCCAAAGGAAATTCCACATCTTTCGGGCAACTTTACCATGCATCTCTGAAACGCCATTACGCTTGGCTGATAGCCCAAGTGCAAGGATAGGCATACTGAAAGACTCGCCCCAAGGAAGCACATGGCGAGCAAGGTCGATGAATTGGTCACGAGTTAAATTCAATTGTGGCCAAAGGTTCGAGAAGTATTTATCGACCAACCAGAGAGGAAATTCATCACTTCCCGCAGGAACAGGTGTGTGGGTTGTAAAAACGGTGGCCGGTTTAATAATTTTAACCGCATCCTCATAGGAATTTCCAGCAGCAACCAATTCTCGAATTCGTTCAAGTACCATAAAAGCTGAATGACCCTCGTTCATATGCCAGACAGCAGGGTTATATCCTAAAACACGCAAGGCTCTGACGCCTCCGATACCAAGGATTATTTCTTGTGAAATGCGTGAATCTAAATCACTGATATATAAACGGGATGTCAGCTCGCGGTCGGAGGGTGAGTTCCCATCAACGTCACTATCTAGCAAGTAAAGGGGAACCCGACCTATGCGGATTTCCCACAAGCGAGTCAATATATTCCGACCGGGTAGCTCCACCGAAATGGTCATCGGCGTGCCATCTCCGTTTACAAATGGTAAAACGGGTAAATCCTCAAATTTCAGGCGCTGATAACGGGCTTCCTGCCATCCGTCATCAGAAATGTGTTGGGAGAAGTAACCTTGAGTATACAAGAAACCGATAGCCACCATGGGAATACCCAGGTCGGAGGCGCCTTTTAGATGATCCCCAGATAAAACACCGAGCCCTCCAGCGTAAATTGGTAATGTCTCATGCAAACCGAATTCGGTAGAAAAATACGCAATGGGCTGGTTTAAATGTTGGGGGTGTGTATGGCTGAACCAGGTGTTATTAGATTTCATATACTCATCGAATGCTCGCATTATGCGATCATAGTGATCCAGGAAATAACGGTCATTGATGAGGTTTTTCTTTCGGGATGGATCTAAGAGACGTAAGAACTGGATTGCATTATGATTGGTATCTTCCCAAAGGACGCTATCGATGCGGCTAAAAAGTCGTTGGGCCTCTGGGTTCCAGGTCCACCATAAATTATAGGCATACTCGCACAGATGTTTGATCCTGCGTGGCAGGTTGAATTCATTGGGGATAATTGTTTTAAAATCGTACATTAACTTGTGCCTTCCTGAATACTTCTTTGATCTTATTTACCCACAGCGTGGTTAATCTTACCACGTCAGTTAATTTTTGCGCTATTGTGGTAATTTCACTAAAGAGGTTAATATTTTATTAAGTTATCTACAATATACTTTCGGCTTAGCAGAGATTAGAAGATTCGACTACAATTACCCGAGGAGAGTCACGTGTCAATAACAGTCCAATTATTCGTTACCTGCATCATCGATACCCTGTATCCCGAGACAGGAGAAGCAGTTCTACACGTGCTGCAAAAAGCCGGGGTCAATGTATCATTTCCACCCGGCCAGACATGTTGTGGTCAACCAGCCTTCAATGCGGGCTTGCGCAAACAGGCACGAAAAATGGCGATACAGACGATACGAGCATTTGATGGATATCCAGGACCGGTAGTGGTACCTTCCGGATCATGCGCATCCATGATCCGCCATTCATATGCTGAATTATTCAATGGTGATACAAAATGGTTGCCTCGTGCACTAGAACTGGCAGAACGAACTTATGAATTCAGTGAGTTTCTGGTAGATGTGTTAGGGATCAAAGACATTGGCGCAAGATTTGAAGGAAAAATTACCTACCACTCATCATGCCACCTGTTACGAGGATTGGGCGTGGACCAGCAGCCGAAAGCGCTACTCGCAGCGGTACGAAATGCTGAGTTTATAGAGCTACCAGATACGGCTGATTGCTGTGGTTTCGGTGGGGTTTTCTCGGTTGAACATCCGGAGATCTCAGCTGCCATGTTGGATCGCAAACTCGCCAATATTGAAGCTTCAGGGGCTTCGATCGTGGTTTCGTGCGATGCAGGATGTGTGACCAATATCAATGGTGGATTACACCGCCAGAAAAAGAACCAACGAGCTGTCCATCTTGCTGAAATATTGGACCAGAGTTAAATGAGCAACATATTTCGAGCACGAATTCGCGCTTCACTGGCAGATGAAAATTTACAGGCAGCATTGGATGCAAATGCGGAGCGGCGTATCAAGGTACGTCAAGAAGCATTTGCTTCCCTCGCAGATCCCCAGGCGTTGCGATCGCGTGCGCATGCGATACGGGCGGATGTGATTGGTCACCTGGACGATTATCTTGATCAATTCACCAACCAAGCAATTATTAATGGGATGATCGTGCATCGTGCTGATAATGCAGAACAGGCGATCAATATTGTATTAGAGATAGCTTTGAGACAGGGAGCAAAACTGATTGCAAAGTCCAAGACGATGGTGAGTGAGGAAATTAAGTTGAACCATGCACTCAGTACGCATGGCCTGGAGGTCATTGAGACTGATCTGGGAGAATATATCGTCCAATTACGCGGAGAGCCTCCTTCTCATATCATTACCCCCGCCGTCCATCTACGGCGAGCGGATGTGGGGAAATTGTTCCAGGAAAAGCTAGGATTACCATATACTGAAGATATCAGCATCATGACCGATGCAGCAAGGCAGAAATTACGGCAGGTGTTCTTGAATGCCGATATTGGTATTTCAGGGGTTAATTTTGGAGTGGCAGAGACGGGTACACTATGTCTGGTTACCAATGAGGGTAATGGACGCATGGTGACCACGATACCGCGCACCCATATTGCATTAATGGGTATCGAACGGATCGTTCCCACGCTAAAGGATCTATCCCTAATGTTATCTCTCCTGCCCCGCTCAGCCACGGGGCAAAAGTTATCGGTTTATACCAGTCTATTGAACAGCCCTCGTCGACAGGAAGATCCTGACGGGCCCGGTGAAAGGCACATCATCCTGGTAGATAATGGGAGAAGAGCTACACAAGCCTCAGACTTACGAGAAATTCTATACTGCATACGATGTGGGGCGTGCTTGAATGCCTGCCCAGTCTTTCGAGAAATTGGCGGGCATGCCTACGTAAATCTTGAGGGGAAAAGCAGCCCATACCCCGGACCGATGGGTAGTGTGGTATCACCGGCTCTCTTCGGGCAATTAGAATATGGACATCTGGCACGTGCATCCAGCCTGTGTGGCGCTTGCCGGGAAGCCTGCCCAGTGGATATTGACCTGCCCCAATTATTATTAAAGGTGCGTGCTGGCATCCGTGCTGGCAAGGATCATGAAAATGTAAGACCTAACGCTCCAAAACCATTGGGACTTGGTTTAGGGTTATTCACCCTGGCAGCAACTTCTCCTGTGCGTTTTACAGCTGCTCAAAGATTGGCAGGGTTATTTGGATCTCTGGCAACAATCTTATCAAAAGGAGATGGATGGATACGCCTGCCGAATTTCAGTGGATGGGGAGATTCCAAAGACTTTCCACGTCCTAAAGGCGAAACTTTCAGAGCCAGGTACAACAAAAGAGATCAAAGAACAATGGGAAAGGATAGTCCATCAGATTTACCTCAAAAGACTCAAATGGCTCACATGGTGAATCGGGAAAAAAGTTCAATTCCAACCCTTGCAGGAATAGAGAGATTCGCGTCTGAATTAGAGGGACTGGGTGGGAATTTCATTGCCTGTACATTTGACGAAGTCCCATTAAAAATCCTAGAAATCCTTGAGACCCATGGAATAGACCAGCTTTTGGTGTGGAACACACCGTATTTGCCAGCCAGCTTGCTTGAACGAATAGCTACAACTGGTATTCATTTAAGCAAACCTTCTGCGGAAACGCTAGATACCAGTTGCCTGGTAAGAGCAGGGTTAACGGGTGCTTCTGCCGGCATTGCAGATACAGGATCCATTGTTCTAGTGGGTGGATCTGGGAGACCTTTGAGTGCGTCATTATTGCCAGAAATTCATATTGCTCTGCTATGGGAGAAGGATATTGTTGAGAATCTAGAGCAGGCGTTGCAAAATGAGGATGTAAAGAAATCACCGGCAAGTGTGATCATCAGCGGGCCCTCAAGAACGGCAGATATCGAGATGACGTTGACCATCGGACTACATGGACCGTGTGAGCTGGTGGTGATCTGTGTTATAGACAAGGGATAGACCAGGGGTTTGTCGTGGATGCTGCTCTGATAAAGAAATATAGTGTTGGCTATCTCTGAACTTGGCGTGAAATATCTGGCTGGGATTAAACGCTTATATCATTATGAGTGGTAAGAGATTTTTTTTGCAGATTGGCAATCCGGTTGTCATGGAGGAGACTAATTCGCTACGATCCTGGCCAGGATCGTAACTATCGCTACTTCCTCCCAGAAGGAGGGAGGATTTAATGATCTAATAAAAAGCAGATTGCCTCGACCAGCAAAGATTGCTGGTTCGCAATAGCAATTTGGGGGTATTGCTTGGTATTTGATCATCTCCTGGTTGGGTTAATCAGGCTTCGCACTCCGCAATGAAAGGTAATTAAGAGCAGATTGTTTCGCAATCGCTGGTCTAGCAATGACAGAGAAAGGGATTGCTTCCCAATCGCTGGGCTTGTAGTGACAAACAAATGGGTTTTTAAACAAACTTGTAACCGGACCTAAAATATCATGCTACAGGTGACTTG
>JBAQFX010000414.1:0-2036 GCA_049287485.1 Anaerolineales bacterium | reverse complement strand
CATGGCTTTTCATCGTATGAACAGCCATCCCAGGGATAGACCCTGATAACGATGTAGCCTTCACCATTGCATTTAGGGCAAGGTTGATCTGGCAAAGTTGGTGGGTCATCTCTAGCGGAGTTATCCTGACTGATTTTGCCAGAAAGGCGCAATTTCAAAGCGTGGCTAAGGTTTGGGTTGGAACTACCGATCATCGCTACACCTCTGCGCCATGTTTACGCAACCAGGTCACGATGGATTCAGAGTCAATTTCAAACGTCCGACCGATCTTCCAGTTGGCTACAACCTGACGCTTGAAATCCTGATGGTGGGGATAAGCTTTGAACCGTCCATAGATGAGCTGCCTCTTGGATGGCTTTTCTTCCAGCACATCACATAGCAGGCTCATCGCCAAATCAGCCGGGCCTGACCCTTCGTATCCCCAGGCAAAACCAGTTGGACTGTGCAGTAATACGTGTCGTAAGGGTCGTGATCTCCCGGATGGCAGGATGACTTTCACCATACCGCCGGGTTCACCGCGGTAAATCTTCTTGACCATATTGACCTCCGGGTGAAAAATATGGAGAGATTGCCCCAGGTGATCTAAGGGCAATCTCTTGTAGACTAGAACGGTATGTCTTCGGATTGGTTCGCGACTGAGCCATTACTGACGGGTTCAGTTTCACCTTCCCCTTCCCGCCCAGACAGGAAACGCACCGTGCTGGCACTCACCTCGAAAGATGAAGCAGGTGAGCCATCCTGGCGAGTGTAGAGACGTGGGCCGCCCGTTTCCGGGTCACAAACCAGCCGGCCTTCTACCAGCACCAGGCTGCCTTTCCGCAGGTACTGGTTGCAGTTCTCAGCCGTTTTACCCCAGGTCGAAACGCGGATCCAGGCGGTTTCATTTACAACCTGGCCACTCGAGTCGGTGTATTGGCGGTTAGCCGCCAGGTTGAAATTGGTCACCGCCTGCCCAGCAGAGGTATAGCGCATCTCCGGATCGCGACCCAGGTGACCGGCGATGATGATCGTTTGGAATGACATGTGATTTTCCTCCGTTTTTATGTGGAATTACTTCTTGCCATTGTGGTTGGCGAGCCAGGCGCGCAGTGCTTCGCGCGAAGCCGGGTACACCTCATGATGGGCAGATTTGAAGGCGATGAATGCTTCCAATTCTGCAGCGTTGGTTGTGTCTACCGTGATTCCATCAAGGTATTGAAGTCCCTCTGTTTGGGAGGCGGATGCAATCGGCGAAGCCACTTGCCCATTCGATTTTTCGGATCGTCCATTTCCGTTCGATCCATGTCCATTCGAGGTGTGGCTCTCCAGACCAGCAGTCCTGGCTACCTCTTTATCGTACAAGCTGTTGCCGAACTGTTCTCCTAACTGCCGAAAACAGCGCTTCAGGCAGTCGGTGACTGCTCCGGCGATAGCCATATCCAGAGCCTCAGGAGTGTCGCCAGAGAAGATGCAGCGCCCAGCATCGGCGTGGCTGTAGGCCTTGCCATCCAGCTCGACCGTGATCCGACCAGTGATGTAGACTACACCAGCGATCTCGGTGGTAGGCTTGCCATCTTCGCCCAACACGGGCATCTTCTTCTTGAGGCGCTGGTCGTAAAAAGTGACTGCCTTATCCCAGCGCATGATATGCGGCTCGGTAAGCAGGTCAAACGACCAGCGGAACAGGAACAGGTCATTGGCACCTTCGATTACATCGTAACCTTCCAGGTAGGGTACTGTCCCCGACCCGGAAGCCTGACGGCGCTTGACGCGGTTCATATCCAGTGGCTGTTGCAGCCTTAAAAGGATTTGATCAGCAGCTGTATCAAGCATGTGTGGATCTGACGTTTGCATGGATTGTTTCATTAGTTCCTCCGTGTGATTGATTGAGAATGTTGGTTGCGTGTGTTGGCTTTCCAGCCCGGATTCCGAAATCTTCTTTATCTCAGTGAGACGGACTGCTTCGATGTGCTTACAGCGCAAGCCAAATCGCTGGCAGCGTCCGCTGAAATCCGGGCAGGTGCAGGTCCAAGCATCGTCTTCCAGTGAGATGGTGT
>JBAQFX010000413.1:0-2458 GCA_049287485.1 Anaerolineales bacterium | reverse complement strand
CCTGTTAATAGTCAAGGACAAGTATGCCTTGATTTAAGACGCATGTGATTTACATTCAATCCTCGATAAGAGCTTGATCCAGAGGTCGATGTCGGTCATGATTGAAGAGAAGAAGACCTGAATTGGTAAGGCTCTACGAGCAAGCAATGATGATTACTAACGCATCGTCGCTTCTCAAGCTATCAGGCTCATTGTCAATGATCCACCCTTTAATATTTTGGTGATATCAGCAGATTTGGCGTAAATCGAACCAGATGGAATGGCTTTATCTTTCGTTTCTGCGCGTTTCGTTTCCAACACATGGGAGAGGATGAATTCCATGTTGTTACTTCTTCCTGTAGCCTATCATCAGAGAACTAATCTTCATCATCGATTCCCACTGACAATATAGTATTAGATCATTATCTACCAGAAAGACAAAAGAATGCCCCTGTCCAGACTTTCCTCAAATGATTTCTGGACATTAACAAACCGTACTTAGTCCGAATGCGGAGATAATTCAACCTCCTCGAAATAGTCCACCGTACGCTGTAGGCCCTCTTCCAGGGATATGGTTGGTCGCCAGCCTAACTCGCGCTCTGCCCGCCCGGCGTTCAAGTAAATCTTAAATGTTTCTCCGACCTTGGCCGGACCATAAAAAGCTAGTTTGCTGTATCCAGTGATTTTTTTCAACAGTTCGAAAATCTCGTTCACCGTTGTGCCTATCCCGGAGCCAAGATTATAGACCTGCCCATTACCCTGCTCAAGCAATGCCAAGTTGAAACGAGCGCAGTCGGTCACATTTACATAATCGCGCATCTGCTCACCATTTCCATTGATTGTTACTTGGTTGTTTCTTAGCATCTGTCCGGTGAAAATTGCGACTACGCCAGCCTCTCCATTTGGATCTTGACGTGGGCCATAGACATTTGGGTAACGGATGACGGAGTATTCAAGATTGTAATTGGCCGCAAAAACATGCAGGTAGAGCTCAAAAGTGTACTTGCTTGCCCCATAATGGCACAGTGGTTTGATGGGGTGATTCTCATCGCAGGGTAGATATTCCGGCTCGCCGTAGGCTGCCCCTCCACTTGAGATATGGATGAATTTCCTTGTGCCATATTGGATCGCCAATTGAGCGAGTTTAATTGAGCCGATGATATTGACATCCGCATCATACAGGGGATCCTCCATTGAGCGGCGCACATCCATCTGGGCGGCATGGTGGCAAATGACCTCCGGTTTTTCCTGCGAGAAAACCTTGTCCATTTCAGGGCTACGGATATCCACCTCATAAAATATAGCATTTGGATTTATGTTGGAATGTCGCCCGGTGGATAAATTGTCAACCACCAACACCTGGTGACCGACTTCAATCAACATATCGGTGACATGTGAGCCGATGAATCCAGCACCGCCAGTAACCATTATTTTCATAAATTCTTCTCCATTCTCACGTATTATATACTTAGATTATAAAGGAAAGGGGAAATAATGTGCTCAATTTTCAGGTAACTATGTATCAACTGGCATATGGTAATCAAGGTCAAGAACGGAGAAATCCCGATATTGTTTAGGATTATCAATGTTGATGTACCGTGCATGATTTGGCGTTATCCCGATTTTTTATCACCCATATCAATTAATAATTAATAAAACGGTCTTCCTCGTCGTGCGTGTAAGTGTAAACCCTTTACCAGGATTAAATATCAAATTCCAATTAAAAAGAAAAGCCCAACTCGGTCGGGCAATCAATTTTATTGATTTGACAGGATTTTTTCGGTCGATATTGTGGATCACAACCCAAATTATTGCCTTAAAAACAGCTAATGAATTCGCCTCCGATTCTTGGATTGCTGATAAAACTCTTCGGTAGGTGTCTTGAAGAATCACACAGTCTTTCAGTGATTAATATGAGCTGGAGTGTCCGAAACTGGTTACAGGTTGTGTGTCAGGGGATATTTGCAGATCTTTATCACTCTCAATCCGCTTAGGCGTATGTGACCAGCTTCGTTGCTCTGCCATTCGTGCACGTTCGTATTCCCTGTCCCCCAGAGCTGCCGCTCTGCACAGAGCAAGGGCGAAAAAGAGGACTATCATGAAGATAAAAAAGAGTATGCCAACCCAAATAGCGCTCATTTTAATGTCCTTTCAAGGTCCATAAAGTACCCTGTGATATAACTATATAATAACTTCTCCACAAAATCAAGTGAAAAACCTTACAAAATTGCAAGCCAAATTGTTTTTATATAACCAAAATAAAACCGCTTCATCCAGAAGTTAATTTCCGTCAATGCAAAAGTCAAACAGTAAGAGATTGTGCTTGATATCAGTTACAATATTTGTGCCGATTGTGAGATGCTCGATCAACTGTGGCACTTGAATTTTTCTCTAGATCATCGTTATTCTGACCAACAGAGGACTCTGATATGATTTCCTGAGAGTCGCGCTATGAATCGTGGAAAATATACCTCAGCAT
>JBAQFX010000412.1:0-7316 GCA_049287485.1 Anaerolineales bacterium | reverse complement strand
CGCAGGGGCTACGCCACCTGCGTACGCCCTTTTTCCGGTAAATCGCCCCTCCCCCGTGGCTGTAGAGCCAATGGGGGAGGGGTCAGGGGTGGGGGCGTGAGTAGTTACGATTTACCAGCTATATGGTGTAGATGCTATCTCCAAAGTTCTGATATTTTACTTACCTGGTCACACCGTAAACTATCTGAATTTTAACTTGCTCTTTATGAAAGATCATCATACATAGGATGAAAAGAGCATGAGTATTGTCTGAGATAATGGATATTTAGGCTATAATTTATGCCTGTTTTACGAGGTGAATTATGACGAATGGGACACATAACAATTTAGAGGTAGCCACCCTGGCGGGTGGGTGTTTCTGGTGCCTTGAAGCCGTGTATGACGAGCTGCAGGGTGTGGTGGATGTGGTTTCGGGGTATTCTGGCGGCAGCAAGCCTAATCCTTCATACGAAGCGGTGTGCACCGGTAAGACTGGTCATGCCGAAACTGTGCAAATCATCTTCGATCCACAGGTGGTCAGTTTCCGCCAGCTCCTGGAGGTGTTTTTCACGATCCATGATCCTACCACCCTGAACCGGCAGGGAGCGGATGTAGGCACACAGTATCGTTCAGTCATCTTTTACCACACGCCTGAGCAGAAAACCATTGCTGAACAGGTGATTTCTGAGCTGGAAGAGCAAAAAATCTGGGCTAAGCCGATTGTAACTGAGCTCACACCTTTCAGCACTTTTTACCCGGCTGAAGCTTACCACCAGGAATATTTCAAGCGGAACCCATATCAGGGATATTGCATGGCCATCATTGCCCCCAAAGTGGCAAAGTTCCGCAAGCAATACCTGGAAAAATTAAAAAAATAATGGCTGGTTTGCAATCATAGCATAGTTGATGATAGACTTGGCATGCTTGAGTAGCATGGCAAGGAGATCATCATGAGCTCATCCATCGCTGGAGTACCGAATTGGGTCATAAGCTCCAGGCAATCACTTATGGGTTGTGGTGATCAGGGAGAAAGTACTCGAAAAATGGGTGCAGGCAAGGAGCGTAGCCCCTGCCTACACCCATTTTTCGAAAGATCTCCCCTCCCCCGTTGGCTGTAAAGCCAATGGGGGAGGGGTCAGGGCCGGGGGTGTGAGTACATCCAAAAAACCGGCAGGAATTCCTTGTCCACCTGCCAGATGAGTAAGAAAAACGTTATTTCTCGTATACGGGGGTCAGCCAATACTTATATTTAGGTGTATTGCCTCTCAGGATATCTTGAAACATGTTATACAGGTGAGAGGTGATGGGTCCTATTTTGCCCTCCCCAACTGGTCGGTAATCCACACGTGTCACTGCGGTGATTTGGGCGGCAGTGCCGGTCATGAATAGCTCATCACACAGGTATACTTCGGTCCGATCGACCGGGCGTTCAACCACGGTCAGGTTCAATTCTTGCCGAGCGAGCTCAATCACACTCTTACGGGTAATACCCTCCAGGATATTTTCGGTTACGGATGGGGTGACCAGCAAGCCATCCTTCACCATAAAAATGTTCATTGCACTGCCTTCTGAGATGTGTCCATCCTGGGTGAGCACCAGGGCTTCATCGAAACCTGCTCTGACTGCATCTGTTTTGATAAATGCTGAGTTTGCATAGGCACCCGATATCTTTCCCCTTGCCGGGATGATATTATCATCTACACGCCGCCAGGAGGAAATGGTGACGTGGGCATTGGTATCATCATCCAGATACTTATCGAACGGAATCGCACAAATGGAAAGCTCATCATGTAGCCCATGCAGCTTAACCCCAATGACTTCGTCTGACTTGTACGCCAGGGGACGGATATACACATTCTGGTGATAATCATCCGCACGTAGCAAATCTAGTGTGATTTGGGTTAAACTTTCAGGAGTGTGATCAAGTTGCATGCACAGCAACTTGGCAGAATTGAGAAACCTGCGATAATGGTCATGGGCGCGGAAGATATACAATTGTTTCTGTTGCTCATTCCAATAAGCGCGTACGCCTGCAAACGCTGCTGTGCCATAATTTAGTGCGTGGGTAAGCACGCCGATTTTAGCATCAGCATAAGGGACGATTTTGCCTTGGAAATATGCATTTTTGGGTAGTGCCACAGGGTTATCCTCCGTAATATTATTTGGTACTGCCACGGGTGAGGGAGTTATAGCTGGCAGTTAATGAGATTATATCCTTTTCGCTTGGAATGCCAAAGGTTTAACCGCATTATCCAAATAAATTTTTGAAAACGCCTTAACAATCGGGTATGATGAAATCACGTGTTTGGTATCCATGTTGAAATTTTGGTGTTCTTGTATGTGGGAATAGGGTAGTATACTTTTGCCTGTCAGTTAAGAGCATCTTACGTTGGAGATGGTTAATATGAAGCGTGCAGTGAGCATCAGCATTGGGTCTTCTAAACGGGATAAAACCGTTGAAGTTGAATTGCTAGGGGAAAAAATCACCATCGAGCGGATTGGCACGGATGGTTCCATGGAAAAGGCTGCTCAATTATATCGAGAGTTGGATGGCAAAGTGGATGCCTTTGGTGTGGGGGGCACTGATCTGGGCTTGACCGTAGGGGCCAGGTGGTACCCCCTTTATTCAATAAAGCCGATGGTGCGTTTTGTCAAAAAAACCCCTTTGGTGGATGGTGATGGCATACGCCATACGCAGGAAATCCAGATTGCTCAATTTATTGAAGCAAATATTGACGGTTACATCAAAGAGAAAAAGGTATTGCTCACCGCCGGGGTGGATCGCTGGGATATGGCTATCTCCTTCACCAACGCCGGGTATCAATGCGTGTTTGGTGACCTGATGTTCGCCCTGGGTATTCCCATTGCTTTGCGTAGCATTTCAATGGTGAAAATCCTGGCTGCCATCATGTTGCCTGTGGTGGGGAGATTGCCCTTTGAGTGGATCTACCCCACTGGCGAAAAACAGGAAAAACGCCTCCCTAAGTGGGAAAAGTACTATCAGTGGGCAGCGGTTATCGCCGGCGATTGTCATTATGTAAAAAGCCATCTGCCTTATCGGATGGATGGAAAAGTCGTTGTCACCAATACCACCACGCCCGAGGATGTGGAGTTGTTCCGCCAGGCAGGCATCAAATACCTGGTGACATCGACTCCTGTTTTGGAAGGGCGCTCTTTTGGCACAAATATGATGGAAGCTGCCTTGATTGCGGCTTCAGGGAAAGGCCGTAAGCTAACTCACGCTGAGTTGAGCCAGATGCTGGAGCAATTGGGCTATCAGCCCCAGCTTCAGGTGCTAAATTGATCTAAATTAGTCTTAGTTTGATGAAAGTCAGAGGTACCCGATGGACGCGTTGCTGACTGCCGGTGGAATCCCACAACCCGATGAGCTTTTATACCCCTATACTCGAGGTCAGCCTAAAGCCATGCTGGATATCCAGGGGAAACCCATGATACAGTGGGTGTTGGATGCTTTGAGCGCTGCCAAACAGGTGGAGAATGTGGTCATGATTGGCCTCACTGAAGAAAGTGGTGTGACTTGTGAAAAACCTCTGAGCTTCATTCCCAATCGACTCAGCATGATCGAGAATATCCTGGGTGGCATCCATAAAGTCATGGAGATTACTCCGACCGCGACCAGGATGCTGCTGGTATCTTCTGACATTCCCGCCATCACCCCGGATATCGTGGATTGGGTGGTGGAAAACAGCTTGCAGTTTGATGTGGATCTATGCTATAACGTGGCGACACGCCAGGTGATCGAAGCTCGTTTTCCAGGCTCCCGGCGTACTTTTACCAAACTGAAAGGCCTTGAAGTATGCGGTGGAGATATGCATGTCATCCATACCTCCGTAGCTTCGATGAACCCGGCAATCTGGGAAAGATTGATTGCTTCCCGCAAGAATCCGGTTAAGCAAGCCGCCATCATTGGTTTTGACACGTTGCTGCTGATGTTGCTGCGTCTCATCACCTTAGATGCAGCCGTTAAGAAGGTGACTGGTCGATTACACATGACCGGGCAGGCCATCATTTGCCCGTATGCAGAAATTGCCATGGATGTAGACAAGCCCAATCAGCTTGAGTTGATGCGCCTCGACCTGGCCAAGCGGGTAGGGTCGTGATTGAGCTGGACGCCCGTCTAACCCAACAGCTGAGAATTGCCGAGCAACCAGGGTTATTTCGCACTCTTTCAGTATTCCTGGCGCACTCAGGTGATTCCTGGTTCTGGCTGGCGGGTTTGGCTCTGATGTGGTTATTGGGTAACGAATATTGGAAAGCCCGGGCGCTTATCCTGATGGTCGCCATCCTGCTGACCGCCCTGGTGGTTTTTGTGGTCAAGAAAGTTGTCCGTCGCAGGCGTCCTGAAGGGGAGTGGGGCAAATTTTATCGCCTCACTGACCCGCATTCGTTCCCTTCCGGACATACCGTTAGAGCAGTGATGTTAGCGCTGATCTTTCTGGGGCTGGGGCCACTTTGGCTGGGCCTGTTGCTGCTTGTATGGGCACCATTAGTCGGTTTGGCGCGCATCGCTATGGGCGTGCATTATCTTTCCGATGTGCTGGCGGGGATGGTATTGGGGCTGTTGATAGGGGGAGTGGTGCTGTTGCTGGTTTAACCAGCTGGTTCACCCGTATAACTTTCGGTGCACAACGCTCAGTTGGCGCACCTGTTCCGCAGCATGGTACGATGACCGTACTAACGGTCCACTTTCCACCCATTGAAAACCGATGCTCAATCCGTAGTCTCTGATCTCAGCGAACTCTTCCAGGGTATAGTAACGCTCGATGGGTATGTGTTTTTTGCTGGGTTGCAGGTATTGTCCAACCGTCAGGATATCTACCCCCCAGCTGCGCTGGTAGCGCATCACCTCTTTGACTTCATCTATAGATTCACCCAGGCCCACCATGATGCCAGATTTGGTCAGCACCTCGGGGTCAAGTTTCTTGGCATTGCTCAGTGTGGCAGCTGCCCATTCAAAGTGATCCTGGGGTTGCACGGCTTTGAACAGGCGCGGCACAGTCTCGACGTTATGGTTGAGAATCTCTGGTCGGGCTGCCATGACGATCTGCAGGGCTTCTAAGGAGCCTTTAAAATCGGGGATCAGCACTTCGATCGAACACCCCGGGTAGATTTCGCGGATGCGCCGGATGACCATGGCAAAAATGGGGGCACCTCCATCACCTCGGTCATCCCGGTTGACGCTGGTGATGACGGCATGCTTGAGTTCCATGGCTTTCACCGCCTGGGCCACCCGCTCTGGCTCCAGCCAGTCCAGGGGAGCAGGTTGGCCGTGCTTGATGTCACAGAATCCGCAGGTGCGCGTGCATACATCTCCCAGCATCAAGAAGGTGGCTGTCCCAGAACCCCAGCATTCACCCAGGTTGGGGCACATGGCTTCTTCACACACCGTGTGTAGCGCCTTTTTACGCATTAAACCTTGTAGCCATTCATAAGTCTCACCGCTGGGGGCGCGCACCTTGATCCAATCAGGGCGGCGTAAGGGGGTGGTGGACATTTTTTCAGGGTCTACCCGGTCGCGTGTAGGTGTAAATGGCATGTTTATTCGTGTATGATTCTTAATTTCGTATTTACCTAAGTTATTGTCATGAACAGGTCTAAATTTTACTCCAAAAAGGTACAACCTGGCTTAGAGAGTATTAATTCCCGGCTTGCCACCTCTGGGGTGGATTCATCCATCAGATGGATCATGGGCTGGTGTAAAATTAACTCAACATATCGGGTTGCCTGGGCATTATTACCTTATCGCTGGGAGGGTTTTGCATCTTTCGTCCTTGGATTGGCTGGTTGGTCTACCCTTTATAAATAATCACTTTACGTTGGCAGAAAAATTATGAGTAGGCTATCTTGCATAAGAAAAGCGGTGGAGAGTTGGAAGAATATTGCTAAAGCTCGTCGCGCCTGATCCCATACATCTACTGAACGATAAGACGATGTCTGATAAAAACTGGAAGGATATGAAACCTGAAACCATATTGATCTTAGGTGGCTATGGCAATACTGGCAGGCCTCTGGCACGTTTGCTTTTACAAGAATCTAATGCCCGGCTTATTCTGGCTGGCAGGAATCTGGATAAGGCAACCCACATGGCAGATGAGCTTAACCTTGTTTTTAAAGGCGAGCGGGTTAGTGGAGCCTGTGTGGATGTTTCCAATCTAGACAGCATAATGCAGGCATTCAAGGGGATCGATTTCGTGGTGGTGGCTTCATCCACTACTCAATATATGCATCAGGTCATTACTGCAGCTTTGAAGACAAGGATTGGATATCTTGATATTCAATACTCACCCAAAAAAGTAGCCCTGCTCAAGTCTCTGGCGAGAACGATAGAGCAAGCTGGATGTTGTTTTATTACCGATGGCGGTTTTCACCCTGGGTTGCCGGCTTTTATGGTGCGCTATGTTGCTCAATACTTCGACTGCCTGGTGAGTGCCAGGGTGGGCAGTGTGATCAAGGAAGACTGGAAGAGCCTTGAGGTTGAAGATTCTACCGTGTTCGAATTAATCGAGCTCATCAATGATTTTGAAATGCAGATCTATAAGGCTGGCCAGTGGAAAAAAGTGAGTATGTTCAGCCTGTCAGATTTCACCAGGATGGATTTTGGCGAGGTCTTTAAAATGCAGTACTGCGCTCCCATGATGCTGGAGGAAATGCGCCCACTCCCGCTCTTGTATCCCTCTTTGAAAGAGACTGGTTTTTACGTAGGCAGTTTTAATTGGTTCGTAGATTGGATCATTATGCCTGTTGCTACCATCACCATGAAGCTATCGCCGCATACCGCTCTCCGGCCGATGGGCAGATGGATGCATTGGGGCCTCAAGACCTTTTCAAAGCCACCCTATGGGACCATGCTGAAAGTGGTTGCCAGGGGTGAGAAAGATGGACAACCTGTCACCCGGCAGGTCAGCATCTCTCATCCTGACGGGTACCTATTCACCGCCATTCCAGTGGCAGCCTGCTTGCTCCAATATCTGGATGGTTCGATCGGCCAGCCTGGTCTGTGGATGCAGGCGCAGGTTGTCGAACCCACCCGCTTTATGCGCGATATGCAACGTATGGGCATCACCCTTCAATCAAACTGAGGAGAAAAAAAATGAAATGGGGTCTTAACGAGATTGAGCGCTTGTCACCCATCCTGGAACAGATCTCTTCAGACCTTACACCCGTGGATGGTAAACAGGTCCTGGTTTTATGCAGCGCTACCGGTGAAGTGGCATTTTGGCTGGGCGAGATGATGGAACAGGGGAAAGTCACTGGATTAGAGCTTGATCCAGAATTACTGGAGATTGCTCGACGTACCACCCACGAGATGGGGCTTG
>JBAQFX010000411.1:0-4921 GCA_049287485.1 Anaerolineales bacterium | reverse complement strand
GTGTCTTGTAAAGTTCATCGGCATCATCAGCTTGGAAGCTTAGGAAGCGGTCATCTTCAAAGTTCACATAGTAGAGGCGCTCCTCCCCCAACCAATGAGCGAGCTGCGCTAATAGTGTTGATTTACCAACCCGTCGCAATCCAGAAATGACCACAGCGTGGGGCGAGTCAACAGCACGTTTGACTTCTGATAATTGCATACGTTCAATCCCGGTATCGGACTTCCAAAAATTCTGATATTGATCCAGCAAGATAGTTTTGAGTTGTTCCTTAGACCACTTTGATTTCCAAATGTTTTCATTCATAATGAAATAATACACCAATATGTTTTCACTGTCAATGAAAACATTATAGAATTGGGTGCAATGTTAGTTGCCTTTACCGCAAAAAACCTGCCCAATCTCGTGCTATACTTGCCCAATGTCCCGGTTTGCCAGGTCAACCCTGATCGTGGCCGTCTTCTTCGGCTTGGAGAAGCTGCTCGGGTTCGTACGCCAGATCATCACTGCCAGGCAGTTTGGTCTTTCCCCTGAATTGGATGCCTTCAACGCCGCCAACAACCTGCCAGACTTGTTATTTGCCCTCATTTCTGGTGGCGCTCTGGCCATCGCCTTCATCCCTGTGCTCACCGAAACCCTGCAAAAGCAGGATCGCCAGGCTGCCTGGGACCTGTTCTCCCGCATCGCCAACCTGATGTTTTTGATCACCGCCGGCATTGCCCTGCTGTTGGCAATTCTGGCTGGTTTCCTCGTCAGCCGGGTGGTCACACCGGGATTTTCCCTTGAGCAGCAAGCCCTGGTGACTAACATCATGCGCCTCGACCTGATCGCCACCCTCATCTTCTCACTCAGTGGATTGGTGATCGCCGGGTTACAGGCTAACCAGCACTTCCTGCTGCCTGCCATGGCTCCCAGCATGTACGACCTGGGCATGCTCTTTGGCGTGCTCATCCTGGCGCCTGAGACCCCTTACCGTCTTGGACGACTCAGCCTGCCCAGCTTTGGTATGGGGATCTATGGTCTGGTCTATGGCAGCATCATAGGCGCGGTGTTGTTCTTGCTCATCCAGCTACCCGGGTTGGTCATGTACAAGTTCCGTTGGACCCCTGCCATTGACCTGCATCATCCGGGTGTGCGTAAGGTGCTGGTCCTGATGGGTCCCCGCGTCCTCACCGTCTTGTTTATCCAGCTGGTTTTTATCGCCACCGATAACATCGCTTCCTGGCTGGTGCCCGGCTCGGTCTCTGCCCTGGTGTATGGCTGGCTGTTCATGCAGGTCCCCGAAACCCTGGTGGGGACCGCGATTGGCACGGTGCTCTTGCCGACCATCTCCGAACAACTGGCGCGTGAGCAGCAAGAATCCTTCCGCCAGTCCTTGAATCGGGCCATGCGCATCGTCTTGGCACTGACCATCCCCGCTGCAGTCCTGGTAGGGGTAGGTATCCGCCCTTTAGTGGGCATCCTCGGTTTTGATGCCGCTGGTTCCGACCTGGTGGTGTGGGTCACGCGTGGTTTTTTGGTGGGTTTGGTGGCACATTCTCTGATCGAGGTTGCTGCACGCGCCTTTTATGCCCAGCAGAACGCCATGATTCCACTGGGTGCCTCCTCAATCGCCACCGTGACCTTTGTCATTTTAGCCGTAGGCTTAGGTTACACCCTTGGCGCTCCTGGCATTGCTCTGGCCAACGCCCTGGCATATACCGCTGAAGCGGCGTTATTATGGTATTTACTTAGCCGGCGTTTCGCGGGTGTGCTGGCCGCGCGTAACACCCTCATACGCGCCATCCCGGTGGCACTTTGTAGCGGTTTGCTGGTGTTTGCCGTTTTACAGTTATCCTTACCCATCTCAGGAATTTTATTGGGCGTTATCGCCCTGGGTCTGGGAGGCTTGCTAGCCTTGCCTTTCATCATGCCCGAGCTCAAGTTGTTGGTAAAAATGTAGAGGAGAATAGTATGTCTAAAACGATTTATCGGTTATTGGCTGTCCTTTCCATATTTTCTCTCCTGCTGGCAGGCACCGCTACTCCTGTCAGTGCCACCCCCTGGCGGGATAAAGTCAGCCCATGGGTCCTGCAGGTAGCTTCTCAGGGAGAGACGGAATTCCTGGTGTACTTAACCACCCAGGCAGATCTCAGCGCCGCCAGGGATCTACCCACGAAGTTGGAGAAGGGTGAGTACGTGGTTGAAACCCTGGTCTCCACCGCCCAACGCACACAAAAGGGCTTGATTGACCAGCTCGATCGTCTTGGCGTGGCGTACCGCCCTTACTGGATTGCCAATATGATCTGGGTGCGCGGCTCGCTCAGCACCATCCAAACCGTTGCGACGCGGCCAGACGTAGCTCATCTATACGCCAACCCCCAGGTCACCCTGGATGAGCCTGTTGTGGGAAATTCCCCCGATGCCGGACCTGCTGGGATTGAATGGAATCTCACCAGGGTCAATGCCCCTCAGGTATGGGACCTCGGTTACACTGGTCAGGGAGTGGTCATCGGCGGGCAGGATACGGGCTATGCCTGGGATCATCCTGCCATCAAAAACCAGTACCGTGGCTGGGATGGTAATGCGGTCGACCATGACTATAATTGGCTCGATGCCACCTACAACCATTCACCGGTTCCAGTTGATCCTCACGGTCATGGTACGCACACCATGGGCACCATGGTGGGGGATGATGGCGGTAATAACCAGATTGGCATGGCGCCCGGAGCGCGCTGGATCGGCTGCCGCAACATGGACGCCAATGGCAATGGCACCCCTGAAACGTATACCGCCTGTTATCAGTGGTTCATCGCCCCCACCCGGCTGGACGGTTCCGAACCCCGCCCAGACCTGGCCCCTGACGTAATCAACAATTCCTGGGGTTGCCCCCCCAGCGAAGGCTGTGAGCCTGATTCTCTCCTGATACCGGTGCAAAATCTGGTCGCCGCCGGGATTGTCAGTGCCCACTCAGCCGGTAATTCAGGCAGTGATTGTAGCACCGTCCAGGATCCCGCTGCCATTTATGATGAATCGTTCACCGTCGGGGCAACTGATTCGAGTGATGCTATTGCTGGCTTCAGCAGTCGCGGGCCGGTCACCGTGGATGGCAGCAATCGCCCCAAGCCTGATATCTCCGCCCCGGGTGTGAATGTTCGTTCCTGTGTCCCAGGCGGTGGCTATACCTCCCTGAGTGGCACCAGTATGGCTGGCCCACATGTGGCTGGGTTGGTCGCCCTGCTCATCTCTGCCCAACCTGCCCTGCGCGGTCAGGTGGATGAGATCGAAACGACCATCGAGCAAAGTGCTCACCACATCTCATGGACGGGTTGTAGCAGTGATGGCGTACCCAATAACGCTTATGGCTGGGGGCGCATCGATGCCTTAGCCGCAGTAGAGTCTCTGCATCAATTCGAGTTGACGAAAACTGCCTCAGCTCCTTCGGTCGAACCCGGTGATCTCATTACCTATACCCTTAACATTACTCATGTCCATGAAGTCAGCCCCACCACCAACGTCGTGCTCACCGACACCCTCCCCCTCGGCGCCACCTTCGTCTCCGCCACTTCGCCCTACACCCAGACGGGTGATACCATCCAGTGGAGCTTCCCCAGCCTGGATGCCATGGAAACACGCAGCGTGGACCTGGCGGTAAGGGTCGATATCACCGCCACCGGTTCAATCACCAACGCAAATTACGCCGTCCACAGTAACCAGGTGGCCCAGGTGCAAGGCGAACCCGTCACGACCTTGCTTGAACAGTCCAACATGTTGCTTTTAAACAAGGAAGCATCAGCATCGCTGGTTTTTCCGGGCGATCTTATCACCTACACCCTCACGGTTACCAATGCCCACCAGTTCAACCCTACTACCCATGTTGTGCTTACCGACACGCTTCCCACTGGCACGATCTTTGTCTCTGCCACCCTGCCCTATACCCTCACGGGAGACATCCTCCAATGGGATTTCCCCGCTTTGGATGCCATGGTCTCGCTTCGCGTTGAATTAGTTATTGCGGTTGATTTCACTGCCATCGGCAGCATTACCAATTGCGATTATGCCGTAAGCAGTGACCAGGCTGCTTTGCTCTATGGGACACCCGTCGTCACGAAGGTAGGCAGCAGGATTTTCCTGCCTGTGGGTATAAAGAGTCCGTAAATACACCTTAATGGGTTTGAGGCTTCTAGCGATGCTCCTCGTAGATTACCAATACCCGGTCGGCATAGGAATATCCCATATCCATCGGTCCGTAAGCTTTCAGCGCTTCGCGCAGGCTGCCCAGCCGTTCAATTAATCCTGCCAGCATTCCTGTGCCGTATTCGACGTTATAACTTGGATCTTGCAGTTCCTCGATCGTCGGGCGGCTGGCAAAGCACGGACCATTGATGCATTCGAAGGATGCCGCCTTGCCGTCGCGCGGCATCACCTGCATCAACCCCACTGCGCCACTCGCTGAATAAGCCGTCGCATCCCCGCCACTTTCCTGCAGCATGACCGCTGCAACCAGGTTTGGTGGCAGTTCAGCTTTAGCAGCAAATCCGGTGATGATCTCACACCATTGTCGGATTTTCTCCGGGTAGCTTGAACTGACTTGGCAATTTGTCTGTGGTGCGGGTTGCTCATTTGCTGCAGTTGCCTCATTACCGGTGGTCGCTGAGGATGCTGCATATGCCACCTCCGTGGCGGGGAGCAGCTTAATCTGTGCCGCCAGGAACCAGCCCAGTAATGCCACCAACAGGCTACCGATGATCGTGCCTCGAATGACTAAAGAAGGTCCGTTTCTCATGTGCCCTCCACCCACGTTGGATTTTACTTATGTAATTACTCACTGGTTAATTTGGCTTAAGACTTGCAATATGCCAAATATTATGGGCAAAAATGAGCTTGAAGTACACACATTAGACGAAGCACGCCAACTAATCTTGGAGTTATATGAAAAACTGG
>JBAQFX010000410.1:0-36273 GCA_049287485.1 Anaerolineales bacterium | reverse complement strand
CCAGCAACCAGCTGGCCAGGGAAGCACTGATGATCCACAGGATTACCTGCCATAAACGACTGAACCACAGGGAAAAATTAGAAAATAAGAATGGGATCGACTGTAAAAGATATCGAGTGGGATGGAGCACCGAAGGGGGTACAAAAAAACCATATACCTGCCTTGAAAGCCACAGGGAGGCGTAATAGAAACGGCTGGCTTCCGACCACGCAAGTGAAAACGGGTATGAGGATATATCGGGAATAAAACTGGCGAGCTTGTAAGCTGTGGCTTGACCAAGCGAAGTGAATACGAGAGCCATACCCCAGCCTTTACCTGGCCAGGTCTGATGGAAGAAGAAAGCACTGGCAACGACTATCAGGCAGAAGATTCCCAAACGAAGAGGAATATTCTCCAGCAGGCTGATGCTGGGTGATAATACCAACCAGGGGAACAGGGCAAAAGAGAGTATATAAATGATTACGAAAATTTTACGTATCATTTATGGCCTGAAAACATACAACACTCCGAAAGGATTCCCAAAGCACCGCCAGGACATGGCATATTATTTATCGCAAGATAGATAACTGATCCACTTGAAGGGTAAAGAAACATCGACATATTATGTTCTACCCGCCATGATACCCGGGATGAACAGGGCTCCGGGGAGGCTGGCCACCATTTGTAGCAGGCGCATGAGCAACGCCAGGGTGAGCCCCGAGGATTGGGAGATGCCTCCTAAAGCGACATAGAAGAATGTCATCGCCAGTTCTTGCACACCCATTCCGTTGATGGAGATGGGTAACAAGGTGACGAAATAGGTCGCACTCCATAAACCCATTACAGACCAGAATGAGATGTGCTCTCCCATACCCGCTAATAACAGCCTGACCACGGCAAAGGTGCACAGCATGTGTACCCAGGTAAAGCCTAACGCTCCTAAGAGTGAGCGGGGTTTATTGAGCCATACCTTCAGGGCTTGCACCAGTTCCAGTAAGAAACGGCGGATTTTTTCTTTCAACGGTATAAACCAAGGGATTGACAGAGAAGTCGTTATGGGTGAATCCCCGAGATGCTGGATATAAGCAGGTATGCCAAACGGGAGTGCCATGGCCATGCCCGTCATCCCAACCAGGCGATCCACAACCAGTGAGGCCAGACTGATGGCCTGATCAAAACCCAGGTGGATGGCCCCTGCCAGGCGTACCACATCACCTCCAATGGTGGTAGGTAGGAAGTTGGAAGAGAATAACATGGCAAAGGTCAAACGGATGGACTGGCTTGGAGTGATACCTGTCCCGGCTGAGTGCATTAATACATGCCAACGGCCGGAGACTGCAAAACGCGAGATTATCACCAGGATGAGAGCTAATAGAAAACGCCACCAGGCAATCTGCCCAGCGGCTGAAATGATCTCTGACCAGCCCTGCCTGCTAAGCAAATAAATGAGTAATCCCACTGCAAGGGCTGTTCCGAACCAGCGCAGCCAGGGTCTGCAAGTTTTCTTGATATCTATACCCTGCTCAGGGGTCAGGTTAGCTTGGGAGGCAGGGAAGCTTGCCTTTTTGCTCAGGTAATCTCTCCTCCAAGGCGTTTTAGATCGGCATCCACCATCATTTCAACCAGCCCATCGAAATCCACCTTTGGCGACCAGCCAAGTTCCTGACGCACCCTGGTTGAGTCTGCCACAAGTAAATCGACCTCGGCAGGACGAAGAAAGTGAGGGTCTTGGACGATGAAATCGTGATAGTCCAATCCAACGTAGCCAAAGGCTTTCTCGCAGAATTCCCGCACGGAATGGGTAACACCTGTGCCAACCACGAAATCTTCAGGCCGATCGTTTTGCAGTAAACGCCACATGGCTTCAACATAATCACCAGCATAACCCCAATCGCGACGAGCCTCCAGGTTACCAAGGCGCAGTTCTTTCGCCAGGCCTAGCTTGATCCGTGCAGCACCATAAGAGATTTTGCGAGTGACAAACTCAGTTCCACGGCGCGGGCTTTCAT
Source organism: Anaerolineales bacterium (assembly GCA_049287485.1). GTDB lineage: Bacteria > Chloroflexota > Anaerolineae > Anaerolineales > UBA4823 > FEB-25. Next base: position 34,285 of record JBAQFX010000410.1, on the reverse strand, counting down.
GATTGAAAAGAATACCAGAGACAGCAAACAGATTATATGATTCGCGATAATTTACCGTAATCCAATGCCCATAGAGTTTTGCCACCCCATACGGGCTGCGCGGGTAAAACGGGGTCGTCTCTCTCTGGGGAATTTCCGTTGCTTTACCAAACATTTCACTGGAGGAGGCCTGGTAATAGCGTGTTTCAGGACTGAGCAAACGGATTGCTTCCAGCATGCGCGTAACCCCCAGTGCAGTTACTTCACCCGTGAGCACGGGCTGGTTCCAGGAAGTTGGAACGAAGGATTGAGCAGCAAGATTGTAGACTTCATCGGGTTTATACTGCTCGATGAAATCCATCAGGGAGCTCTGGTCATGCAGATCACCCTGGATGATGTCGATCTGATCCTGGATGTGCTGGACACGTTCAAACGTAACCACGCTGGAGCGACGCATCATTCCCACCACATGATACCCTTTCGATAAAAGCAGCTCAGCCAGGTAAGAGCCGTCTTGGCCGGTAATCCCTGTGATAATTGCTGTTGGCATGAAGATTCTCCTCAACTGTCAATATTCAATGACTGAATTATAAACCAGAATCAGTTGATGGTGGCTTGATCTTATGAATATGATCCCAGATCACGCCACCAACAAGGATCATCCCGCAGATCAGCAGGATGATCACGCTCATTATTTTGATATCTAAATGAATAAAGCCAGGATAATAGCGGCCCAGGTACCATTCAGTGAATAATCCCACGAAAACGACCTCCACAGCCAGCCAACGCCAAAGCCAGGCATCGCGACGCGAGCGGGCCCATTCCAATGCCCATGCCGCCAGGATCACCTGCCATAACAAGAGTATCGCCCGATAGCGTGGGTTGTCCCACTGGTCAGCACCAGCGTTTAAAGCTGAGACCATGATCCAGGCCCAATTGATCACGCTGATCCAAATGAGTTGAAGACGGCGCGTCTCCAGGCGGTTACGGAAAGTGCCCAAGGCACCATAGACCAGGAAAAGAGCTAAAGTATACCATCCAGCAGCACGCAAGAAACCGATGATGCGCATGATCCATGCCGCACCCGGGTCTCCCACAATGGCAGGCAATACCGGCTGAGCAATCCCATATACCAGGATGATCAGCCAGCGCCATTGTTCACCGACACTTTGCAAGATGCTTTGGAAGATGCCGGAACTGCGTTCGAGCAGGTAACTTTGAAAAGTAAAGTTATTCTGGAACCAGGTCAGGTAGACACTTAATGGTCCACTCCCCTGCAATGAGGGTAATTTAGCCAGGATTGAGCTGGCTACAAACATCGCCACTACCAGCAGGCTTGCCAATAGGATAATAGTCAAGATGGTTTGTCGTTTTTTGAGAGCTTGTATTGTCATGGGGTCGAAGATCCAGGCACCCAGAAGAACAACAAAGGAAATTATACCTACCAGTGGTTGAATGGGTATCAAGAAAATCGCCGACAGGACGATCCAAAACCATCCGGATATCCTGTGTGCCTGGATTTCTGTCAGACCATAGAAAGTCAACGCCATCATTGGGATCACAAGGGCCTCACGCATCTGGCTGCTACCCAATAAAACGCTTTCTGGATATAAGGCAAAGAACCAGGCTGTCAGGAGTGCTGTTTTTTCACCAAACCATGAAGTAGATGCCTTCCACAGGCATAACACACCGCAGGCAGATGCAATAGCCTCTAGGATGAGGATCAGGAAGGGGCGATGAGCATCGGGGCTGAGGAATCGATATATTAAGGCGCTTAAGGCAAGCATGCCTCCATATTGGTCGCCAGGCAGCTCACCTGAGAAGGCGGTGCTGAGCGGTTTCCCAGAGACTGCCAGGCTCCAGGCCTGATTATCGCGAATAAATGCATCCGTGTAGACATAACCCGCTTGATGTTCTGCACTATCTTGATAGCCAACCACGGGTAATAGAAGCGTAAGCGCCACTCCAACCACCAGGCGGAGAAAAAGGGATATTATGGCAATAGTGGTGATTGTTCGGTTGGCCTGCACCACCTTCCACACCCCGTAAATACCAGCCGCCCCCAGACCAAGTAAGATAATATACGCAAGCAAGCCTTGTAGCAACTGACCGCTTTGATCGAGCAAAGCCAGCGAAATAGCCAGGACAAGGATAGCAAGACATATCATCCAAAAAGTTTTCGTTGGTCGAAGTTTTAGCATATCAGGTAACTCGCATAAGGATGATGGGATGATGGAAGTTATGCTGGTGTGGGACGCGGTCGCTTTACCTTGGCAACCTGAAGGATGAAAGCCGCCACCCATAACACCACCAATGACTGCAAAGGCACCAGGAAGCGGGGATTATCCCCGTGGTCCAAAAGTGTTTGCAGGATGGAGGTAAGCCAGATGTTGGTTAATATAAACCAGAAGAATGCTTTCTGTGCAGGTTTTGAAAACCAGACGCCTGACTTGACTGTCTTGCGGCGAATAGCTGCAAAGATCTCGGTACATGCAAAATAGAAAGAGGTGAAAATAAAAATGAGGTTGATCGTAAAAAGGATGGCGCGTTGAAACAGGACGGTAAAATTGATCGTACCAGCCAACCCTGGGATTTTTACTGCATCTGCGGACCAATAGACTGAGGTGCGCCAGAACATCCACCATCCAGATGCAACGCTCTTCGCAAACAACCATGGATGTTTCAGGATCAGTTGGATGGAGATGCGCGTCAATACCCTGGAAAGTGCGTAGAAACTGTATCCCGAAACCTGGCTCATCTCGGGGATGGCTTCCCAGATGGTGTTGGTTTGCGTTCCATATTGAGCAATGTGCTCATCGCGATATTTGATATATATATCCCGTAGGGTAGCATACTCGTCAGGGACATACTCAAAGAAGTTACCGGTATGTTGTACGAGGTGATACCCGGTCATGGTGGTCAACGACCAATCGCTGAACTCTTTGTGGATAAAGCTGACCCAACCCCCAAGCAGGAGGATCACCGGGATCAGGAATGCTAGGCTAAAACGCCATGGAAGAGGATGTTTTTGTGTCGATTCCTGTTTAATTTCTCCTATTTTCACATCTGCCAACGGTTCGTGACTTGAAAACAGTCTGGGACTTAACCACATGAAAATTAGGATTAAGAATGGAAGGTAGATAAACAACGGGCGGACCAGGAGTGTTGCTGTGGAGCTCAAACCTAATAAAAAAGCCAACCATAAACTTCGGATTCTCGCATAAAGTAGCCAAACCAGCACCCCAAGCATGGTCAGCACCAGTAAAAATGTGGTTAAGTTCTCTGTGAGCAGGTTGGATTCAAAAAGAAGTTGGCCCAAATTAAGCGTGTGCGCCAGGGCAATGATGCCTCCAAACCAGACTTTATCGCTCAATTTCCAGCCAATGTAGAACAAAAGTAGGGTAGTGGCAAACCCAAGCAAGAGCTGCACCAGCCAGACCCGCTGATCGCTGCCCACCAAAGCTAAAAAGACAGGATAACCCGGCGTGCGCGTACCATCGTAGTTGGCAAAACCATGTAAAACAGTCTCAGCCAGGCGACGGTAGCTGGGTGTGTCACTGTAACTCACCGGTTGGTAGAAGAAAATCACCAGCAGTCGTTCAAGCAACGCTACTGCGACGACGATGACCAACCATAGGGTTGGTGAAGAAGAACTTTTCCCAGATTTTATTTGTGTGGATTCAGGCATGGATGTTTGATATTAATGATCTTTCGGGAATCCCCGAAATGCTTTACGAGCACGTTCCAACCAGCTGTATCCCTGGATATCCCCCCAGGCTTGCTCAGCTAATGTATGGCGCTTTCCTTCATCATAGATCAGGCTTTCTAGAGCCTCAGACCAGGCTTCGCTGTCCTCAGGAGGACACAATACGGCATTGGAGGGATTCAATACTTCGCGAATGACGGGCAAATCACTGGATATGATCGCCCGCTTGCTGGCCATGTACTCGAACATTTTCATTGGGCTGGCGTAAGAGGTCGAGTTGCCTCCGCTGCTACCCGTGATCACCCGTTCATAGGGCATCAGCAGGATATCAGCAGCAGCCTGGTACAGGGGTAGCTGCCTATTCTCGATAAATCCGGTCAGCGTGATGTTCCTGATGTTCTCAGCAATCAGGCGCTCACGCCAGGCATTCACATCTTCTTGCCGGCCGCCAACCCAGAGAAAATTGATGCGAGGGAAACAGCGGGCGAGTTCGGTCAGGAGATTCATGCCACGCCCGGGGTACAAATGCCCGGTATAACCAACTGTCAACGTGGAAGGCAGCCCCAATTGGGCGCGGGCAGCACTGGGTTCGGGTAAATCGTGAAAACGCTCCAAATCCACACCATTGGGGGATACCTGAGTCAATTGTGGATCGCCCAGGTTGATATTGAAGCGTTCATGCAGCTGGTTGGCCAGGGCGTGGGTGATGGGGAGCAATCGCTTTTTCCCTGGTATGCTCTGAAACAAGCGAAATAATACAGGTCCAAATCTACCTTCTGGTGGTCCATGCATCTCAATGAGCACTGGCAGGTGGGTCAACAGTGAAAATATCCCTGCTTGAAGGAACCACACATAAGATACATCCGCTTTTTGCTGCCTGGCTTTTTGAGCGGCCTGGAAGGCAACATCGTAGACCCGTAAACTTGCCCTGGAAGAGAGGTACTTGATCGGGAACTCAGCCGTTATCCCATAAAAAGATGATAAATCAATGTGTTTTAACTGATGACTGTATTCAGGTATATACAGGTGTACTTCATGCCCCAGCTGGCTGATTGCCTGGCAGGTTTTCATCACCTGCATGCTATTTGCAGTGGTAGAAGGCACCCGAGAGGCAGAAATACAGGCAACTATCATGGATCACCCCCCATATTTCAGACCACGATATCCTTTGAGACAGACTCAACAGGTTTAACTTCGCCTTCTTCGTGCACCCTGATTTCATGCCAGCCACGCCAGGCAGTGAGACTGATGGACAAAGCCAGATAGCCAGTGAGTATGGCCCCCATAGTCAGGTAACCACCACCAGGGACCAGCCATAGCGTTAGCAATATCTCGATTGCTCCCACCCCAACCGCAATCAACAAGGGGTAAGCAGGCTTGCCGAATGCCAGGAGCAGCGGGCGGTTCCAATTCATTATATTGGCAATTCCGTAACCAATCAGCAGGATTAGCGTCAGGGTATAGACAGGTGAAGTTTTAGGTCCTAAGACGGTTGGGATCAGCCACCAGCCAAAAAGCGCAATAGCGGCTGTCGCGGCCAGCGTCCAGGCACCTGCAATCGTGCTGACCCGTTTTAGCAGGCTGCGCGTTCTTTGCCATTGCCTTTGGGCAATGGTCCGGGTGATCTCGGCATAGGTCGGCCAGATAAAAGGGTCGATGGGCAAGGTGACGAAATTAATAATTGCCAAACCCCACTTGAAATATCCCGCGTAGTCCTGGGCTAAATTTGCCGGGCTTAATGCCGTCAGGTATAGCAAAATGTTATCGCGCGTAACTAAAGTTACCGTGCCGTTCAGATTGGTATTGACCGCGAAGCCTAATATCCCGCGCCATCCAGTCGCCTGCCTGACAGATGTATGCCACCAACCTTGGCCTAGGTTGTGATTCATTTGCCTGAAAGCCAGGATGGAGATGCTGATCCCTGCAACAGCTTTCCCTACCAGGTAAGCGCCGAGCACTTCAAACACCCCCATTTTTAAAATGAATGCCAGGGCGATAAGCACCAGCGTGATGACGCTTTGAATTGTATTGATGATTGCGATGAAATCGAAGCGCTTATGCGCCTGCAAGACACCTGTGGAAGTTTCGTAGACCAGGTTTCCCAGCAACATCAAGCCATAGAATGATATTAAAGGCGCAACAGAAACGTCTTTGGCGAAAAGCCTGGCTGCCCAGGAGGCCAATAACAGTAGTACCAGATACGCCAGGATCGAGGTAGTTGCTTCGATTATGCCGATGCCTTTAACAATGGCGGCCGCTCGCGGGTTAAGCTTAGCAGTTCGCTCGCTACCAGCCGATGTTTTGTTGCCTTCTGCGTCGTCTTTCCCTTCAACTGCCAGCGTTTCGCCCAGGTATTTGACCACCACCTCACTCATGCGGAATGAAAGCAGCCGGTTGATATTCGAAGCGAAGGTCTGGATGATGCCAACCAGGCCAAAACCAACGATTCCTAGTAGCCGCGTGGCGATAATACTGCTGATAAGACTGACAGCTGCAGATATGCTGTTGCCGCTGAAAAGGTAGCTGGTGTTTTTCAGCACCCCTCTCAGCAATTGATCATGCCACCAGGAGCGAAGCGTTTTCAACATAAATATTTGTGGTTCGTGGTTTGAGATATCGAATGGGAAGAGTTATTTCATGGGGTAAGGATGTCACTCGCCCAAGAACGTTCCTGGTTGTACCAATCTACCAGATTTGCGACCCCCTCTTTCAACCCCATGTTTGGCACCCAATTCAGGATTTTTTTGGCTTTTTCCACATCTGCCCAATTGGTATTCATATCTGCAGGATGAGCGGGAAAATATTCAATTTTAGCTTTTTGTTTCGTCATCGATTCAAGCAGCAGGATCAGCTCATTGATTTTAATCACTTCGTGTCCACCCAGGTTAATGATCTCATATCCAAGAGGTTTGAGCCCAAGGATTGTCCCGCGAGCGATATCATCCAGGTAGGTAAAGCCACGCGATTGCTCACCATCACCATACACTTTCACCGTTCTACCTTCGCTAATCCATTGCGTAAAGCGGAACATGACCATATCAGGTCGTGGAGCAGGTCCATAGACGGTGAAGTAGCGGAAGACAGTGACATCCAGGCTATATAAAAAGTGATAGACATGGCATAGGACTTCAGCACTTTTCTTGGTAGCTGCATACACCTGTAGCGGAAGATTACTGCTGTATGTTTCAGGTGTGGGCAGGGGGGCGTCACTGCCATACACACTCGACGTGGAAGCAAGGATGAATTTTGGTACACCCTGCTCCCGGCAAAATTCCAGCAGGTTCAGGGTGCCAGTGATGTTGGTGTCCACATACACCCAGGGGTTTTCGATCGATTGGCGTACACCCGCCCGGGCTGCCAGATGAATGACCGCGGCGTACTTGTGCTGTCGCAAGGCAGAGGGATCTGCAAACAGGCTACGTTCTGATATATCTGACCGGTGAAAAATGAAATTTGGGTGTAGCAGCAATTTACGCAGGCGATATTCCTTCATGCGAACATCATATGCGTCGTTCATGTTATCGATCCCGACCACGGTATGACCCGCAGCCAGCAATGTGTCGATGACACGTGAAGCGATGAAACCAGCGGCACCGCTTACCAGATAATTTTCCATGGACTAAAGCCGTACCACTTTTGGATTCTTCTTACCCAACTTCCCCAGGGCATTCCGTGAATCGAAAATAAATTTAGCCTCCTTGATGATGGCCTCATAATCATAAGACGAATGATTGGTGATAATGATGACACAATCTGAGTTGCTCACAGCATCCATCACATCTGGCACACTCTGCATATCAATATTGTCATGGGTTCTCAGGTGAGGGATATAGGGGTCGTGGTATTCCACCTGGGCGCCTTTCTTTTGAAGCAACCCGATCACATCCAGGGCGGGTGATTCGCGAATATCGTCGATGTCAGGTTTATAAGCAGCGCCTAAAACCAGGCATTTTGAACCTTTCAGCGTCTTTTCTCGGTCATTGAATGCATCACTTACCCGACTCACCACGTAACGGGGCATGTTGGTGTTAATATCAGCCGCTAATTCAATAAAACGAGCATTATATTGAAAAGCCTTCATTTTCCAGGATAGATATAGTGGATCAATTGGGATGCAATGCCCTCCCAACCCTGGTCCCGGGGTGAACTTCATGAAACCAAAGGGTTTGCTCGCAGCAGCATCGATCACTTCCCATACATCCACACCCAGACGTTCGCACATGATCGCCAGCTCGTTAACCATACCGATATTGATCATGCGGAAGGTGTTCTCAAGCAATTTGGAAAGCTCAGCAGTTTCAGCCGAAGATACCGGTACCACTGATTTAAGTGCCTGGGAATACCATGCTGCCGCAACTTCACCGCACTCTTCAGTGATCCCACCGATTACCTTGGGGGTATTAAGCGTGGTCCAATCTTTACGTCCAGGGTCAACCCTCTCAGGAGAAAAAGCCAGGAAGAAATCCTTCCCTACCACCAGTCCCTTATCTTTGCCAAGTTTGGGGAGCAATACCTCACGGGTGGTGCCTGGGTAAGTGGTTGATTCGAGCACAATGATCATGCCAGGATGAACATATTTTGCCAGTTCCTCCGTGGCATTCAAGATGAATGACATATCCGGGTCACCAGTTTTGCGTAGCGGCGTAGGCACACAAATACTTACCGCATCACAATTACGCAAGCCTGAAAAATCGTTTGTAGCCGATAATTTACCACTGTGGATGAGCCTGGCAATCTGTTCACTGGCCACATCCTGAATGTAGCTCTTGCCTTTATTCAGTAATTCGATCTTGCGAGGATCAGGATCAATGCCGATGATCCGAAAGCCAGCTTCGCCAAAAGCAGTTGCTAGGGGTAAACCTACATACCCCAAACCGAGGATGCCAATGATTGCTGTATGGTCATGCAGGGAACTCAACAACGTTGTTTTTATTGGATTCATATTTCCTCACAAGATCAAAATAAACTTAGCTGGGTGGGTTTCGATTCATTTTCAGGTGGTTTTTCTTCAGAAATGATGACAGAATCATCCGCTTTGGCAATCAATTCAGGCAAATGTAAAAAATCGCGTTCCACCGAAGTTTTCAAAGAAGGTTGGTGTAGGGCAGCAGCAGGATGGAACATTGGCACTACCAGCCGTCCTCTGATGCGAAATGATTGCCCATGTACATCACTGATCTTTGCATTGGGCAGGAAACGTGCCATGGAATAACGCCCTAGGGTGACAATGACTTTGGGATTAATCACCTGGATCTGGCGCTCTAAATAATCACTGCAGGCTGCCAGCTCATCAGGGAGTGGATCGCGGTTGTTAGGAGGACGGCATTTGACTACATTGCCGATAAACACCTGTTCTCGTTTCATGTTAATTATCGCTAATAATTCTTCCAGGTACTTCCCTGCCGCACCGACGAATGGCCGTCCCTGTTCATTTTCATGGAAACCAGGGCCTTCACCAATAAACATGATTTCCGCATCCACTGGTCCTTCACCTGGAACAGCTAATTTACGTGAATGGTGTAACATACAACGCGTACATACCGAAACTTCCTGAACGATTTGAGCAAGATTCGCTTCAGCAATCCGCTTTTTTTCTTTGTCCACACATTGCCTCCTTTGATAACCTGGATAAGTATACTGGATTACCGCTCATTCATCTACGCCAGGTAATATTTTCTTGCATAATATTGTTTAACCACTGCAGATATCGTGGGCTCAATCCATTCAGGGTCATTAAAATCGCATCCTCGTTATTATCAGCGTAATAATGAGGGCGGCGACCAACGACCTTGAATCCAAACTTCGTATACATCTGCTGAGCTGCCTGGTTATTTTCACGCACCTCTAATGTGGCTAAGATGGCGCCTCGCTCGATAGATTGGCGCAATGTCTCTGCCAGCAATCTTTTCCCCAGGCCAACCCCTCGGAACTCCGGATGAACTGCTATCGTGGCGATATGGGCTTCATTGACTATCATCCACACCACTGACATACCGATCACCACAGATTTTGTATCCTGCGGAACAAGCTCTGCCACGATTGCCAGGGTGGTGGGATTCTGCGTCAGCTCGAACTGGTACGATTTTTCGGGCCACGGCATCGCAAAGGATACAACATCGATCTCATGCACGCGGTGGATGTCCTCTAATTTCATGGGTCGAAATGTTATTGTATCCATTAAACGTAAGGACATCAGCTTTGGAGAGGAACTACCTGATAGTGCTAAACCTGATCAGGGAACGACTTTGTCAAGCTGGCGATTCAGCCTGGGATGGGTTCTCCCTGGTTCAGATAGATGGGAGAGAGCGTTACAGGGTCGTCAATATCTCCAGCTTGCCAGCGTTTCCATGCCAGTTCTGCCAATAAGGATGGGCGCCGAACAGAATGGGCTGGTGAGGCCAGGATCACATTTTTGTATTTCCTGGCCAGGGTATGTTGCTGTTCTTCGTTAAGCTCTCCACAGACCAGTGTTGGCTCGTGAATCTGCCGTGAGAGTTCCACTGCATCCATGATTTTAATGGGAGGATTGAGCTGCCAGCGATTCTCAGCGGCTGTGTACCAGCCAACTGCCAACCGACCACGTCCTGCCTGGATGACAGCTGCCAGGGGTAGCCCGGGGATGATGGGTTGTGATTCGGTCAGGATGTCCAGGGTGGGTATCCCAATAATGGGTAAATGGCAGGTCAGGGCGATCCCTTTTGCCACTGCCAGGCCAATCCGTAAACCGGTGAAAGATCCAGGGCCAATTGAAACAGCCAGAATTTTTAAGTCCTGGATTTTAATTCCAGAACGAGAAAGTGTCTCGCCTATTGCCGGGGCAAGCTCAACGGTGTGGTAATCATGGCTTACCCAGATGGTTTCATTAAGTACCTGGATGCCATCATATAAGGCAATTCCAACGTTGCGAGTGGAGGTGTCTATTGCTAGGAGCACTTAGCCTCCATACACCAATTTACGAAAACGAGATAATAATTCCTCGTAATACCTGCCCTGCGCGGAGAATATAAGATCACGCTGGATATCATCAATGTAATTCAAATGCACCCATAACCCGTGTTCGGGCAACACTGTTTGGACGCGCTCCGCCCACTCGACAACCATGGGACCTTGGTCAAGCATGCTCTCTAAATCGAGATCAACTGCTTCGGTTGGACCGCTTAGACGATATGCATCAAGATGAAAGAGACGCATACCATCTGAATGACGGTAGACGTTAACCAATACGAAAGTTGGGCTGGAGACAGGATCGAGTGATCCCCAGCCCGATGCAATTCCTTGTACCAGTGTGGTTTTGCCTGATCCAAGATCACCTACCAGGGCGATCAAATCGCCAGGTTGGAGCAACGCTCCAAGCCGCATACCCACGCGCCGGGTCTGTTCAGTGCTTCTGCTAATGATCTCCAGAGAGTGGGAATCGAGTATGGGCATGTGAGGATTATACAGCGGATTAATGAAAAAGCAACATTAGATCCACTGGATGGTTCTAAAAGTGTATGCCGTGAAGTGGTTATCGCTATCCTTTCGTTTTTAAGTTAGCCAGGGAAGCAGCTACACGTTTCATGCCGATATTTTCAAAAAATATATCTACAATTTCATCATCATCCTGGATACGGCTGCTTAACACCATTCCCTCGCCCCAAACTGGATGCTGAACATGCGCCCCAGGATGGAATTTCTGGGTGATGGTTTGTGTAGCTGCGGGTCGCTTTGAATCCCATTGGACGGTTTTTGCTTCAAAGTTGATCAGGCCCGCTCGTCGCAGGGTACGCAGGGTGCTGGTGTCATCCAGCAGCTCGTCTGGTATGTCATCGAGGAAGCGAGATGGCATCACCGGGTCAGGATATCCAAACGCACTCCGGTTTTGAGCATATAACAAGTAAAGCCTATCTTTGGCACGCGTAATACCCACGTAAAGCAATCGCCTTTCCTCCTGCATTGCTTCCAGCTCATCAAAAGAGCGAGAATGAGGCAGTGTGCCTTCATTCAGACCGGCGATAAATACGACCGGGTATTCCAGGCCTTTAGCCGCGTGCAGGGTGAGCAGTGTGGGTACATTGGCATTGGCTTCGATGGTATCCTGGTCGGAGACCAGGGCAATGTTTTCCAGGAATTCACCCACTGTTCTATCCTGGTATTCAGAAGCCAGGCGGCGTAATTCCATTATATTTTCCCAACGGTCGTTACCCTCATCGGTACCATCATCAGTATAGCCATGGTAATCAATGTCATCCAGGATATGATCCATCATTGCCAATGGATTGAGCTCTCCCGCCTGCTTGATCCAACGCGATAAAAAATTTCCAAAACCCGAGAGAATAGCCAAAGCTCTTGATGGAAAGTATGGCTTGAATTGTTCTGGCTCATCACCCATCTGGATCAATAATTCTCCTGGTGGCAGGTCAGCTCGTTGAGCCTGGGTGCGTAAAATTTGCAGGGTTTTATCCCCGATACCTCTGGTAGGAACATTAATCACCCGAATAAGGCTCAGCTCATCATTGTGGTTGTGTACCAGGCGCATATAGGCGATGATATCCTTTACTTCCCGCCGGCCATAGAATCGTTGTGCTCCTACCAGTTTGTATGGCAACCCCGCGTTGAGAAAGGCTTCCTCTAGCAACCGGGATTGTGCGTTGGTGCGGTACATGATGGCCACATCCCCGGGCTTGATCTGCTGGCGCCCAACCAGGGAGGCAATGGTATCCACAATGAATGATGCCTCTTGACGATCGTCATAAGTCTCATGCAAGATGACTTTTAAGCCTTCGTTGCGCTCGGTAAATAGCTTTTTCGGGGTTCGGTTTGGATTTGGATCGATGACCGCCATAGCGACATCCAGTATTTGTTGGGTGGAACGATAATTTTGCTCCAGCAGGATCAGTTGAGCATCCGGGTAATCCTGTTCGAAGCGTAAAACATTACGATAATCTGCTCCACGCCAGCGGTAAATCGATTGGTCAGCATCCCCAACAGCAAAGATATTATTATGAAAGGAGGATAACCTTTTCAGCAAGACATATTGGGCCAGGTTAGTATCCTGAAATTCATCCACCAGCACGTGTTCGTAACGGCGAGCATAGCGTTCGCGCACTGATGGATTGTCCTCCAGCAGGAAGGCAGTGTAAAGCAGCAGATCGTCGAAATCTACCGCGTTGTTCGTCAGGAGCAATTGCTGGTATCCAATATATACACGTTTGACGACTTCATCACGATACGTTTGTTGCGGATATTCGTCGGGAAGGATTAATTCATTTTTGGCATTTGAGATGGAATTTAAAACTGCCAAAGGCCGATATTGCTTATCATCAAGATTTAAGTCAGCAATGACCCGTTTGACCAATCCTGCCTGGTCATCTTCATCAAAAATCACAAAGTTTGAATTGAAGGGCAGGTGTTCGGCCTCGCGCCGCAGAATACGTGCACAGATAGCATGAAAAGTGCCTAAGGTCACCCCACGAGCGCTTTCTCCTAGCAAATTGATCACCCGGTTTTCCATTTCACGCGCAGCCTTATTGGTGAAAGTGACCGCTAAAATGCTATAAGGACGAACACCCATTTTCCCGATGAGATAAGCGATCCGTTGGGTGAGGACACGCGTTTTACCAGAACCAGGTCCCGCCATAACCAAGACGGGACCTAATCCGGCCATAACAGCCTGTTGTTGTTGTGAATTTAGACCAGTGAGCAGGTCCATCCGGCAAATTCTACCATACTTACAAAACGGACTAATTTAGGCTTGCTGGTTGTCAAGATACAGGCTCTAGGCTAAAATCACAACATGGATTGGGGCATGGTTGGGCATGAATGGGCTGTTGATATGCTTGCGGGTCATGTGGCTTATGGGCGGGAAAGGCACGCATATTTACTCACTGGTCCGCAAGGGGTTGGGAAGCGCACCCTGGCATTACACTTTGCCCAAAGCTTAAATTGTCCAAATCCGAGGGTTCCTGGCGAGCCATGTGGGGTATGTTCATCCTGTAAACGGTTTGAGTCCATGCAGCACCCCGACCTCACTGTAGTTGAGGCTGAACAGGTAGGGGGAGTTTTACGGATCGATCAGGTGCGTGAAATGCAGCATAACTTAGCCTTAGCTCCATACGAGGCAAAATATCGAGTGGCATTGGTTCTACGCTTTGAAGAAGCGAATACCAGCGCAGCTAATGCGATATTAAAGACCCTGGAAGAACCGCCTCCTCAGGTGGTGGTCATATTGACCACCAATAGTGCGGAGCATCTTTTATCCACGATCGTTTCGCGCTGTGAGGTTCTGCGCCTACGGCCGTTGTCTGTGGATGAGACCTCTACAGGTTTACAATCAATCAAAGGCATTCCGGAAGAGGTTGCAAACCAATTGGCACATATCTCTGGTGGACGCCCCGGGTATGCGATCCGATTGTATCAGCGGCCAGAGCTTCTTGAGCAAAGGCAGTCATGGTTAGAAGAAATGTTCCTCATCCTGGGTAGCTCACGGCGTGATAGATTTGCGTTAGCGGTGGAGCTGAGCAGAGATAGTGAAGAATTAAGAAATAAGCTGCATGTTTGGATAACTTTATGGCGAGACGTGCTGCTACGTTCGACGGGCATCACCGATTCTATAACCAATTTAGATCAATCATCCCAGGTGATTGAACTGGCAGAGCAAATTCGATTGAGGGATGCCCAAAATTATATACGCAGCATTGAAACTACACTTGACCGAATGGATCATAATGTAAATACACGCCTGGCACTGGAAGTATTGCTCATGGATTTTCCAAGGATAAATATCTCTGTGTGACCAGGAATTATGCTATACTGAAGACGAGTCACAGTTTTAATGAATAAACAGACCCCAGAAATAACAGAGGATAATTCAACCCGCTCCTCACTCGAGCTTCTATACCATATTAGCCGTGAGTTGAACTCTGCTTTGGATTTAAGGACCCTGTTGGAACGGGTCTTGCTTTTATCCATGCAAAATGTTGGCGCAATTAACGGCTCCATCATCGTGCTGGATGATAATGGAGTTCCGGTAGATTCCGCCATTGTTGCTGGAGACGAGATCCATAACCATACTACCAAACGCTTACTCGATACGCTTGAAAAAGGATTAACCGGTTGGGTGGTGCGGGAACGACAGGTTGCCTTGATCGAAAATACCAACCAAGACCCGCGCTGGATGCCCCGTCAATACGAAGATGATGAAAAGCAATATCCAAAGTCTGCGGTCAGTGCGCCAATTCTCACCCGGGAAAAACTTGTTGGAGTGTTGACCCTGGTTCATCCAAAACCCGGTTTCTTCACCAACGAGCATGTGGCCTTGATACAGGCGATTTCCGATCAAGCTGGAATTGCAGTGCTTAATGCCCGGCTTTATGCTGAAAGCCAGCGTCATGCTGAAGTAATGACCTCTCTGGCAAAAAGTGCGTCGGGGATATCTGCAAGTTTGAACCTGGATGATGTTTTTATGGGTATCCTGGATCAGACCTGTGTTGCATTAAATGTGGCTTTAGTCACACTATCTCTGGTGGATATGCAAAGTGGAACCTTGGAACTCAGAGCTGTCAAGGGAATGCCTGAGATACGAGATGAAAGCATTTCCCAACGAATTAATACGCAAATTTCTAATTGGGTAGTAAAGAACGATGAAGGTGTGATCATCCAGGATGTGAGTAAGGATGCTCGATTTGTTTCTGGAGTTGATCACTTCGAAGGGATCACCAAGGCAGTCCTCTGTGCTCCGATTCATTATCGAGGGCAGGTCATTGGCACATTGGAGGCGATCAATCCAAAAGATGGGGACTTTACTCAAGATTCATTGCTTATCCTCACCGGAATAGCCAACCTGGCAGGTACTGCCATCCGACACGCCCAATTATTCGAGCAACTTCAAGCAGCTCACCAGAGATACCAGGACCTGTTCGAAGATAGCATTGATCCAATCATCATTACTAATTGGAACGGAGAGATTTTAGAAGCGAACCGGAAAGCTGAACTGACTTCAGATTACATCAAGGAAGCCTTACGATCCATGCGTATCGATCAAATCCACCAGGTTGATCGGGATTTATTGGGTAAAGATTTTAATCAACTCCATGAAGGTAAGACCTTGTCATATGAGTCGAGCTTACGCACTGCCAGCGGGCATGAAGTGCCTATAAAAGTATATGTGCGCGAAATCATGACGGAAGATGAATCACGTCTACAGTGGATATTACGTGACATTACCGAACAAAAGAAGCTTGATACGTTGCGAGATGATCTTACCTCAATGATATATCATGACCTGAGGTCACCCTTAGCGAATGTGGTCTCGAGCTTGGATTTATTGGAAACTATGCTGCCATCAGAAGATACCGCCATGAAATCCTTGTTAGATATTTCATTGCGTTCAACCGAGCGGATTAAGCGCATGACTGAGTCCTTGTTAGATTTAAGCATTTTGGAAGCGGGTCAACCGATTGGTAAGCGAATTCCAGCGCGTGTCAACGACTTGATTTATGAAGCAGTTGAAGCGATTGAGTCGACCATAAATAATAAGAACCAGTCGATCAGTTATAAAGTATATGACAATTTACCTAATGTTCTCGTTGACCAGGATATGATTCGCCGGGTAATCACAAATTTGTTGGAGAATGCCAGTAAGTATTCACCTTCCGGCAGTAATATCGAGGTTGGGGCGAAACAGCTAGGGGGTCAAGTCCAAATTTGGATTCAGGATCATGGACAGGGCATTCCTGCCTCTGAGCATGAAAGGATCTTTAATAAATTTACCCGATTAAAAACTGACAATGGTCCAAAAGGACTTGGTCTTGGTTTAGCATATTGCCGCCTGGCTGTGCAGGCGCATGGCGGCAATATATGGGTTGAAAGTGAGCTGGGTACTGGCTCGCGATTTTGTTTCATCCTGCCCATTACTACAGACGAAATTACCCAAAAAACCTGAACCGAAGAGAAGCGTATGCAGCAGATTGACCATAATATTTATATTGAAAATGCATATCCTGGGGTAACAGTAGGCGCACTGTTGTTCCAGATGGGAACAATCTTGATTGATGCGCCTTTACGAGCGGAGGATGCACGCGCCTGGTTAAATATGCTCTATAATTTGGGCGGCAAACCGAATCGCATGTTGGTCAATCTGGATGCACATCCAGATCGCGCTTTAGGTGCGCGCTCTATGGAATGTACCATTATCGCTCACCAAAAAACTGCTCAGGTTTTTCGTGGTCGTCCATCTGTGTTTAAGGGGCAAAATGCTGAAAGTGGATCGATCTGGGAGACTTTTGATGATATCGTTGGCACACGCTGGGCAATGCCGGACATCACTTTTACCCATAAAATATCCATCCACTGGGGAGATCAGGAAGTTTTTATTGAGTACCATGCAGGACCTGCTCCGGGAGGCACCTGGGTAGTTATTCCATCCTCCAGGGTAGTTTTTGTCGGAGATGTGATTTTGCTAAATCAACCACCTTTTTTAACCAATGCGGATATTCCTGCCTGGCTTGAAACTCTCGATCTTTTAATGAAATCTTATCGTGACTATATCGTGATAAGCGGTAGGGGAGGTGTAATAACGCAAGAGTCTGTAAAA
This sequence comes from Anaerolineales bacterium, assembly GCA_049287485.1. Lineage (GTDB taxonomy): Bacteria > Chloroflexota > Anaerolineae > Anaerolineales > UBA4823 > FEB-25. Next base: position 17,027 of record JBAQFX010000410.1, on the reverse strand, counting down.
GCCCAGCAAAAACACCTGAAGAGCATCCTTAAAGGTTTAGATAGGTTGGTAAAGCGGAATGCAGCGACTTCTGACGTCGAGCATCTGATCCCAAACCTGTTGTCTGATCTTGATTTTCCCAAAGAATTACACGATCAATATTATCAAAGATACCGTCACGGATTGTTTCAATATTATGCCCGGCGTTATCGCCCTAACGATTCCAGTGGTGAGTGAACAATTTTTATGATTACTTCATCTTACAAACCTCTGTTTCAATTAACGCGAGGTGATATTGTAGAATCCTTGCATTTTGGTGCTATTGCGGTTGTGGAAGCCAATGGCAATCTAGTTGCCTGGTATGCTGACCCCGGATTAGTGACATTCACACGATCATCAGCAAAACCTTTCCAGGCGCTCCCATTTTTAGAAAATGGTGGCATGTCTTTTTATGGATTAACCTTGAAGGAAGTGGCCCTACTGTGTGCTTCGCATTCGGGCACCGACGAACATGTGGCAGTTGCCCAATCCATTCAGAAGAAAACGGGGGTGCGTGAAGCCGATCTGATGTGCGGCACACATACGGCGTACGACAGAAAAACTGCAGAAGCCATGCGGTTGCGTGGTGAAGCTCCTACTCCAAATCGCCATAACTGTTCTGGTAAACACACCGGGATGCTGGCGTTTTCCCATATGTTGGGTATTCAGACCGGCCCGGATGAGTTAGCTTATATCAATGAAAATCATCCTGTCCAACGAAGAATCCTGACCACCCTGGCTGAGATCTCGGACCTTCATCCTGAAGAAATTCACATAGGTATAGATGGCTGTTCAGCTCCGAATTTTGCCCTTCCATTGCAAAACACCGCCCTTGCTTTTGCCCGGTTATGTCAGCCAGACGATTTGGCAGAGAAACGCGCCGAAACCTGTCGCATGATCACGAAAGCCATGCTCACTTACCCCGATATCATTGGAGGCCCCGATAACTTTGATACTTCACTGATGCAAGCTGCTCAGGGGAGGGTCATTTGTAAAGGCGGGGCAGAAGGTTTCCAGGCGTTTGGGATTATGCCTGGAGCCATAAAGCCAGGTTCACCTGCCATGGGTGTGGCATTTAAAGTCTCTGATGGTGATTTAAAAGGGCATAATTTTCCGGCGGGCGATCCCAGGGGTCACGTTAGACCAGCAGTAACTCTTGAAATTTTGCATCAATTAGGCGTGTTCGAGGCACAGGACCTTGAAAAGCTGGCAGACTTCGGTCCTGAATTTCCAGTTAAAAATTGGCGAAAGATAAAGGTTGGATGGGCCTCACCCTGTTTTACATTAGATAAAAGTAAATGAATCCACGCGAGTGTGCACTCGAAGTATATCGTCGACTCAGGCAGAAATATGGCGATCCATCTTGGCGCACCTCCTTGCCCCTACTGGATGAGCTGATTTCCACAATATTGTCACAGAACACCAATGATACCAACCGTGATAGGGCGTTTAATCAACTTAGAGAACGCTTTGACACCTGGGAGATGGTGCGAGATGCTCAGGTAGATGAGGTGATTGATGCCATCCGTTCGGCAGGATTGGCTAACCAGAAAGGACCACGCATCCAAAAGATCCTGCATCAGATAACTGCTGAAAGAGGTTCACTTGATCTGGAATTCTTAGGGAATTTGCCAGATTCCGAAGCATGGGAATGGTTGAATAAATTTAAAGGAGTGGGACCGAAAACTGCTTCTATCGTGCTTTTGTTTTCTTTGGATAAACCTGCTTTTCCGGTGGATACACATATTCAAAGGGTAACGGGAAGGATCGGCTTAAGGCCAGAGAAGATGAGTAATGAGAAAGCACACACTTATCTGGCTGAACTCTTTCCACCCGAGACATATAAAGCTGCTCATCTGAATCTGATCCGTTTGGGGCGAGAAGTATGTCATCCCCGCCAACCTGAATGTGGTATGTGTGTATTGCAATCCTTATGTGATTACTATCAAAAGTCACAAAATTGATTGTGAGAGAAGTCACACATAAATAATGACACTCGGCAATTAAATATTTTCATCTCGTAAGGTATCATATTGGCGAGAAGTGAGCATAGGCATCGTCCAAACGCTTACGCTTGTTGCTGTTTCCTCCTTTGGCGAAAGCCTCCGCTGGGTACCTCACCACCCCGGCGGAGGCAGTCATTTAAAGGCAATAACCCCATTTTTTAGATAAACAAGGGAAAAACGATGTTTTGTTATTTTAAAGGCAGGATTACCGTAAAGGTCGTGCTACCTGGTGATGATTCAACCCAAATGCGACCATGATGCTTATCTACGATCGATTTGACGATTGATAAACCTAATCCAGTCCCACTGGTAACTTGCAACATGTTACTGCCCCGGTAAAATCTCTCGAAGATGTGGGGTTGCTCCTCCATAGGGATTCCAGGGCCATTATCGGAAACCTCAAGGATTAACTGTCCAGCTTCTGCTCTGCACTGAATATCAATCTTGCCCATGGGAGGGGTGAATTTGATTGCATTTTCGATCAGATTAATAACCATACGCTGTAAGTTAAGCGGGTTTCCCAATATTTCCAGGCTTTCTTCAGGTAGCTCCAGGTTAACATACTGCATTTTTTCATTATATTGGAATTCAAGATTACCCATCGCTAGCTTGAGGATATCCGTTATGTTGACGTTTTCTAGTAAAATGTCATATCCTGCCTCCAGACGTCCAAGCTCCAATAAATCATTGATCAAGGAGGTGATATGCTGCAAGCTGGATTGAATATGCTGGATAAACTCTGCTTGTTGTTGGTTTATTGGACCAACCCGGTCAATCAAGCCAACAAATCCATATACTGCGGTCAATGGCGAACGTAAATCGTGAGAGACAGTATTAACGAATTCAGTTTTGATACGATCCAATTCCTTTAATTGAGTAATATCATGCATCGTCACTACTATACCGGTATCGGGGATCAGACTTGACTCTGAACTGAACACGCGACCATCTTCCATGGAAATTTCGTTATGAAATGGGAAGGTTCTGTATGGTGTAAATATGTCCAACAGCTCTGGATGATGGAAGATTTCATCGACTGGCTTCCCTTCGGCTTTAACATCTTCCACATTGAAAATTCTACGCATCGTCTGGTTCACAATCAGCACACGGTAATGTATATCAACCAGGAGGAAGCCGTCAACCAGCTCGTTTATTATTCGGCTAAACGGTAGGGTTTGTTTGGATTTTTGACTGGTGAGGGCGCGATCAATTGCACTTAGCAGGTTGATTGAATCAACTGGTGTGTTGAGGCAATCAGCAATGCCGATCTCCAATGCACGGCTTAAGCAAACCTGGTCTGGCTCATTGTTTACCATGATGATCGGTAATAACGGATGGTTGGAAAGTAATGCCTGAGAATATTGCAAACTTTCGAAGGCTGTTGGAAGTGCGATAATCAACAATAAATCGTTTGAGCTGGAATTCAGCCACGATTCAACTTCCTGAGCTTGATATACTGTAGTGACTTCATAACCAGTAGCAACCAGAGCCGTTGGATCAAGCACCCCGCTTAGATCTGGCAGCGTATAGATTAGTAATCGAGGGTTGTATGTCATTGTAGAATCATGTATAAGTGAAATCAATCATGATAGACTTATCTGAGTTGTCAGTTTTGCTTGCTGGAACATCGTTTTTATCATGATGGAATATGATTTCTGAGTTAGCACGGGATTAATCATAGCATGTTTATTGATTTAAAGGGATGATTCACACCATGAAGTTAGAATGAGTTAGAGTTTTGTAAGAATCATCTGAGAATGCTTGACTTTGCATACCAGATGAGCATACAATGGTATCAGGATAGATTAAAATTTCACCATATAGTGGTGGTAAATAGATGGAATATAAAGATTATTATAAGATACTCGGGGTAGATCGAAACGCCAGCAAAGATGAGATTAAGCGTGCATATCGTAAGCTTGCATTAAAAACTCACCCAGATCGTAATCCGGGAAATGCAAAAGCTGAAGAACGATTTAAGGAGATAAACGAAGCTTACCAGGTCTTAAGTGATCCAGAAAAACGCTCTCGCTATGATCAATTGGGTGAATCATATTCACAATGGCAACAAGGCGGGGCACCTGCAGGTGGTTTTCGCTGGGAGGATTGGTTCACCGGCACTCCTTCTGGTAATGTACATGTGGGTGTGAGCGATTTTGAAGATATCTTGGGAGGTGATTTTTCTGAATTCTTCCGCAGGATATTTGGCGGTGTGCCGGACATGGGAAGACCCTCAGGACGGAGAGGGTCAACCCGCAGAAATCAGCAAGCCCAAATCCCATCTTTCCAGCAGGATGTGACCATAAGCCTGACCGAATCTTTTTCCGGTACAACACGGCGTATCGATATTGATGGACACCGGCTGGAAGTTAAGATCCCACCAGGAGCAAAAACTGGCACAAAAGTGCGGGTGGCAAAAACCGTTCCAACTGGTACCGCCGGGCAAAAGGGTGACCTCTATTTGGTCCTTCACATCGCTGATGACCCAAGGTTCGAAGTAAAAGGCAACGATTTACATACTGAAGTCAGCATCGATCTGATTACCGCTGTACTAGGTGGAGAAGTCACCCTGCAGACACTTTCTGGAAAAGTTGTCCTTACTATTCCACCGGGGATACAGCCTGGGCAAAGCATACGCTTGGTGGGTCGGGGTTTACCGCGTCTTAATTCCCCGGATAATAAAGGCGACCTCTACGCGCACGTTAAAGTAAAAATCCCTCAAAACCTGACTGCGCGACAAAAAGAACTATTCAATGAATTAAAGCGTTCGTAAGTTAGCCATCCCATACAACTTTCGTTAAGAGAGGAGTTTTCTATGTTAACTGAAACGAACCTGCAGGAATTACTTGGTTACCAAACAGATCATCAGGTGCTAAGTGTGTACTTGAACACTGATCCAACGGAGGGAAATACAGATAGTTATAAGTTGAATTTACGTAACATGTTGAAAGAGATCAATCTGCCAGCCGATATTACGGCGGTTGAGAACTATTTCAGCAGAGAGTTTGATTGGACGGGTCGAAGCCTGGTGGTCTTTTCATGTGCACCCGATGACTTTTTTCGAGCGTATACGTTCGCTATTCCGATACATAATCAGGTCATTGTGGGTGATCGTCCTTTTGTGAAACCATTAGCGTCGATCCTGGATTATTACGGGGGATTTGGGGTGGTCCTGGTAGATAAGCAAGGTGCGCGATTATTCTCGTTCCACCTCGGCGAGCTGCAAGAACAAGAGGGAATATTAGGGGAAAGCATAAGGCATGTCAAGCGTGGAGGCGCATCCACAAAACCCGGTAGCCGAGGAGGGGTCGCTGGACGAACTCGATCCGTAGAAGAGGTTACCGAACGCAATATTCGCGATGTGGTCGAATTTGCAACCCGGTTTTTCACTGAAAACAATGTGCGACGTGTATTAATCGGTGGAACAGATGAGAACATCGCTCTCCTGCGAAACCAATTACCCAAAAGTTGGCAAAGTTTGATCGTTGGCACATTTCCCATGAGCATGACCGCAAGCAAAGTGGATGTTTTAGAACGAGCTATGCTAATAGGTAAACAAGCTGAATATCGAAGAGAGGAACAGTTATTAAAGAAACTGGTGACCGGAGCAGCCAAAGAAAAGGGAGGTGTGCTTAACCTGGAAGACACTCTGGTGGCAGTCCATGATGGGCGTGTACAGGCATTGGTCTTGCAGGAAGGTTATCGAGCTTTGGGATATCGTTGTCTGGGGTGTGGGTATATCACCTCTCAAGATTTACCAGCCTGCCAGTTTTGCGGTTCAACATTTGAGCAAATTCCAGATGCGGTTGAGATGGCAGTGCATAGAGTAATGAAAGATGGAGGAGATATAGAGGTCTTACAGCAAGAGCATAAAGTGGACGGTTTCAATAATATAGGGGCTTTGCTTCGCTACTAAATAATGACTGGAGATCAGCAACCTCTGTTGAGAGGTGTACGTGTACTGGACCTCAGCCGTGTCCTGGCAGGGCCATACTGCACCATGATGCTGGGCGACCTGGGGGCAGATATCATCAAGATTGAAGCCCCTGGGTTAGGGGATGACACCCGTCATTGGGGGCCTCCATTCGCTCCTGGGGGAGAGTCAGCTTATTTCTTATGTGTTAATCGTAATAAACGTAGCATGACCCTCAATCTTAAATCCGATCAGGGGCTGAAAATCCTCCACGGCTTAATCAAACAAAGCGATATCCTGGTAGAGAACTTTCGCCTGGGCACCATGCAGCACTGGGGATTGGATTATCACAAGCTTCAGAATTTACGACCAGGGCTGATTTACTGTACCATCACAGGTTATGGATACACAGGCCCCAATCGACATCTGGCTGGATACGATTTCATCATTCAGGCCCAGGGTGGGTTGATGAGCATCACCGGACCGGAAGCGGGGGAGCCATATAAGGTAGGGGTAGCCATCGCCGATATCACCGCAGGTTTGTTTGCCTCCAACGCTATTTTGGCAGCACTATATGAACATCAGCGAAGTGGCAGGGGACAACGCATTGATATTTCATTGCTCGATTCACAAATTGCCTGGCTGGCTAATGTGGGAAGTAATTATTTAATTTCAAATGAGAAACCTATCCGATACGGTAATGCACACCCCAATATCGTCCCTTACCAGACTTTTAAGGCCAGGGATGGTTATTTTGCACTGGGAATCGGCAATGATAACCAGTGGAGACAGTTTTGCGAAAAAACTGGTAAAAAAGAATGGAGCGATGATCTTCGCTTTAGCACGAATTCCAGCCGGGTAGAGAACCGCAAGGTACTGATACCGTTATTAGAAGAGTTGTTCAGCCAATCTGATATCCCTCATTGGCTATCTATCCTGGAGGCAAGCGGGATACCCTGCGGACCGATCAACTCGGTTGACCAGGCTCTACAAGACCCTCAAGTACAGGCACGTGAGATGGTGATCGATGTACCTCATCCAAGTGCAGGAACATTCCGCATGGTAGCTTCTCCGTTGAAAATTCCAACAGCACCCACAGAAGTCCGCTTGCCACCGCCAATGTTGGGGGAACATACCGAGCAAATCCTGCGGGAATTGTTAGGTTATGACAAAATGACCATACAAGACCTGCGTGAGGCGCAGGTGATCTAATCCATTAACTGGTCAATAAATGGCATTAATGCCCAACAATCCCACCATCGGTGAGGTGCTTCAGGTCTTTTAATGCCCGATTGATTTCATCAGGTGTGACCTTACGCTCCTCTTTGATGTGCCGGAGTTCACCTGCTGCGGCTTTCTCAACCGCCACTTCGCGGATGGTGATGTTACGCCTGATTGCTTCTTTAACCAATTCTGCGCTGCGGTTATAACCGATGATCGGGTTTAGCGCCGTGGCGATGATGGCGTTACGCGCCAGCCAGCCTTCCGCTTTGGTCCGATTCGCTTCTATACCCTGCACACATTTTTTCGTGAATGCTGAGACAGCGCCGATCATCACCTGCATCATTTCAAACAGATTATGGGCGATGATTGGCATCATCACATTCAGCTCAAGCTGACCAGCCTGTGAGGCCAATGATACCGTCAGGTCACACCCCTGGACGTGGAACATGGACATATTGAGCATTTCTGCCATGACCGGGTTGACCTTACCAGGCATAATGCTGCTGCCGGGTTGAACGGCAGGAAGGTGAATCTCGTCCAGTCCAGTGGAAGGTCCAGAAGCTAATAAACGGAAATCATTAGCAATGCGAGTCAATGTGATCGCCAGGGTGCGTAGAGAGGCGGAGAAACTGGCAGCATCTGCCATGGATTGCATCGATTCAAATAGGTTATCTGAACTGGATAAGGTCAAACAGGTAATTTCTGAAAGACGGCGCACCATGCGCTTGTGGTATTCGGGATGGGCATTCAAGCCAGTACCCGTGGCTGTTCCTCCAATCCCCAGGCGGCGTAATCCCAGGGCTGCCTGCTGGATGCGCTCAGCATCACGCTGGACAGCAGTCGCATAACCACTAAACTCTTGGCCGAGACGGACGGGGACAGCATCCTGTAAGTGAGTACGACCAGATTTGACAATATCATCAAATTCCAATCCTTTTCGGTTCAAGCTGGCTGCCAGATCGTTAACAACTGCCAGCAACTCTTCCAAGCGCCAAAGACAACCCAGACGGATAGCAGTGGGGATAGTGTCATTGGTTGATTGTGACATGTTGACGTGGTCATTTGGATGAACCAGGTATTCTCCAGGTTTGCCTCCTAAGAGCATATTAGCCCGGTTTGCTATAACTTCGTTAGCGTTCATATTGTGGCTGGTACCAGCGCCAGCCTGAAATGGATCAACTACAAATTGATCATCCCATTTGCCATCAATGACTTCCTGGGCAGCGCTAACAATGGCATCTGCTAAATTGCTATCCAATAAACCCAGGTCACGGTTCACTTCAGCTGCTGCGCGCTTGATCACTGCCATAGACCAGATAAAAGCTCGCCAGGGTCGCAGGCCAGAAATGTTGAAATTATTCACCGCCCTCTGGGTCTGCGCTCCATAAAGGGCATCCACAGGGACCTTTACTTCCCCTAGGGTATCATGTTCAGTGCGAGTAGGTTTTTCCATACCAAAATCCCTCCTGATCATCATAGATGACCAGGATTATACGCCAGGGATGGATAGGATTAGATGAAAATTGGTTTAGTGCGCGGGTATGCGCTCGTTGATCTGACTCGCCAGAGTATTGAATTGCATGGCAATAATGCCATCTGGCTGGACGGAAATTAATGGAATCGCACGTTCTGCCGCTCGATATGCCTGCTCAACCACGGGTGGAAAACCCATCACGGCGGGGTATCCAAGGATTTGTTCCACCTGGCTGATATTTAAGACGATGTCAGAGCGCGTGCGGTTGACCAGCACCGTGCTCATGGTCTTTTGGCTGCCGAAACCCTTGAGATGCAGCTCACTGGCAAGCAGTTTAGACCGTTTAATGGGGACTGGTTGAGGTTCAACCACCATGATCAGCTCGTGGCATTTATTCAGGATGGCATTGAAGCCAGGATGAAAACTGGTTCCGATATCCAAAATCACCAATGAGGCCAGACCGCTCAGGCAAGTGAGTACCTGCTCCAACTGAGGTGTCGCAGCTGCGTACTCCACTTTTTCTGTCTGGTTGGAGGCGGAGAGCACCTTGATCCCAAAATTTGTTTGGATAAGCTCCTTAGATACGCTGTCCATGGTGATATCTTCCAGCTCCATACCCAATAAGTTAACCAGCCCAACAGGTTCAGTTAGATTCAAATCCAATGCCCATGAACCTTGCCCCGGCTTCATCTCTGCCGCGATGACCTTGATATTATATTTTTTGGCATAAGTGATGGCCAGGTTCAAGGCAATCGTGGATACTCCTGCACCCCCCGTGGCAGAGAGCACGCCGACCACGTAACCATGGTCACCTGCCACCTCGGTCTGGGTATACTTTTGGGTGAGCAGGTTTCGGATATTGGCTTGTAAGTCAATCGGATGGATGGGTTTGGTGAGGTAAAGGTTGACGCCAGCATCATATCCGGCAAGTTTATCCTCGATGGTAGTCTTAGCGGTGAACATGAGGATAGGCGTGGTGGCGGTCTTTGGGTTACGGCGCAGGTTACGGCTGACTTCATAACCATCCATACCGGGCATCATCACATCCAGGATGATCAGGTCGGGATGTTCCACCTGGACGCGTTCCAGAGCTTCCATGCCTGAAGTAGCGGATAACACCGAATAACCCAGGCGGCTCAACATGATGTTGATAAATTTTACAGTATCGGGATCATCATCAACGACCAGGATTTTGTCAGCCATGGTAGATTCTCCTCAATTAATTGCTGAGACTTGCATTCAGTTTAGCACAATTTAAATATTTGAGCAATCGTGAAAGTGAACTCAAGCCTTAAAAATACCCAAAATTCAACTTACAAAATTGTCAGGTATTACGCTTAAGCATATAAATCTGCCCGAGACATGGATGGGGTTACCTCGCCTTCACCACTTAATCCATCCGTCAGCGATATAATGTATAAGTAAAGGAAAAATATACGAATGCAGATATTTCTACTCCTTGCCCTGATTATCGCTGTTATTGCGGTGATATTTGCCTTGCAGAATAGTGCCACGGTCGCCATTACCTTTCTTTTCTGGCAATTTCACGGTTCGTTGGCTCTGCTGCTGATCATATCCCTGGCTGTTGGTGCGCTCATCACCTTCTTGGCTTTACTTCCCGGTATATTGCGTGGCCGCTGGTCAATACGTAAGCTGCGCAAGCAGCTGGCCGAGTCAGAAGGCGATCTCAGCGAGCATAAACAACGTCTGGAAGTTGCCAATCAACGGTTGGAAGGGCAATTGGCCTCTGCTCATCCCTCTGAATCTGAAGGCAACCCTCCCGAACAGTCCACTACTACCAAATGAGTTCCCGCTGTGTTTTCCCTATGGTTTAATTGTGGATTCGAAACCGATGGAGAACAATTAGACCTCAAATTACTTCCTCTCGACCTCCACCCTCATCTAGGTGCCATCGTTGGCGAGCACGTCATCCCGTTCTGGTCTGTGTGATAAGATTTCACGCTCGAGAGTAGGACTTTCATTCTTCACGATGGAATATATGATGATCCCAATAAACGCTGTAATGGCATCATTAAGCCTCCCTAATAAACGGCTGAATAATAAGGTAAATAACGCCGTGATAATGGTGATGTCAAACCCGAAGATGACGATGATGTGGCTGGTGCCAGTCAGGCGAAACGCTTCTTGCACCGCTTGCGGTATGCCAGATTCAACCCCAAGCAGGATCCCGGCCAATAGAGATTAAACACAATTACATAAGAAATGTTATTTTTACTTCGATCCTAACACTGGAACCATATATACCAAGTGGCATCCCAGAGTTATCGTTCACAACATCAGCGTTATGGCCGTAAAACCTGGCGCTTTGCGTTAGATTTGTAATAATGCTACAATGAATATGTCAATACTATCAAGAATCTAAGGATATGAAGGAGGATGTTATGAAACGTTTATTTATTTTGCTCATTACAGGATCGTTGGTTTTTTTCCTTGGAGTTGCTTTAGCAGGGAACCTGAATTTGAGAAACGTGACACTAGCTGGTACTGAGGAACCTCCAATGGTTGATGGCTTACCCGTTCTTCCTGCAGAAAACCAGCAATCACCCCAGGAAGTAAACGCCGTTAGTGCCGGATCCACCTATTTCCGCATGTATTCAGCATTTGAATTCAAACCCGCGCACTCCGAACTGACCTTTTCTCCGTTTGGCGCGGCCATGTATGCCGTGTCAATCCCATTAGGAGGTCAGTCCTTTAAATGTCCATTAGATTTACCGAATGGCGCTCAAGTGACACAAGTCTCATTCTATGTGGTCGATAATTCGAGTACATACAATATGACACTACAGTTTTATCGAACTCAACCCCCTGCAACCACCAGTCAGACCGAGATTGGATATGTGACCACGGCTGGTCTTCCTGTCTCTCCTAACATCCAAACTGTCACAATTTATGGTGATCCGATATTAACCACGATCGATTACCAGAATTATGCATATCACTTACGTTATGAACCAGTTATTACAGGTAATTCCCATATGCTCATAGGAGCTCAAGTTCAGTACACCTTTCCAGTGGGTTTTCTGCCGGCAATTCATAGATGAACAGTATTTTGTTATATTTATAATTTAATAAATACTGAATAAAGAAATAATAGGTTCTTGAGAACGGCAATAAGCTCATCTTGCATTTTGTTGGCCAGATATTCGTGAAACCTGGCCATCAATAGAGATATTGCCCGAATGCAAACGGCATGGGATTTATAAGTCGGAATTAAAACAAAAGAAATAATTAGCTATGGGAGGCATATTTATGGATGATAATTCGCAAGTTCAAAAACCTATTCATCAAAAAAGCCCAACAGAACTCCTGATTGAACAAACCCAATCATCGTCTGAACTAGTGCAAATTAACAAAATTCAGCGTGAACAGGTTGGGGCGCTTCTTCAACAGAATAAGGTTTTACTCAGACAACTCGAGGAAACGCAATCTCGAACTCATGTAAAAATCGAGGATATCAACATGCCTTTGGGAGCAATGGTTGGTTTAATGTTGAAAGTTTCATTCGCGGCTATACCCGCGGGTATAGTGTTAGGCAGCTTATATTTTCTTGTAGTGACTGTAATAATTGGTGGTTTTTTTGGAAGCATTTAAGCTCCATATCAGCTGTTATGAGTCTGTATTTATTAACAAATAATCCCGCGACGTGCAACCGTCCGGGATATGACCAAAGCCGAGTTGGCAGCCTGGTAGAGCTGGAGGCTATTTATACCAACTTCTTGGAGTCAAGGTAGACTCTGCTATCAAGAAAAATCTAAAAAAAACGCATCGGCTTGCGGATATTACAGGAAGTCGTCCCTCTATAAGCAGTAAATACCTTGAGATTGTCGATTAATAAATTTTAGTTCTCAGGCTTAGGTTCGACCGAACCTAAGCTCAGGATATTGACAAAACCCAACTAAATTGCTATGATATAACCAATCACGATAAGAGGGCACACCTAAGGTTCGTCCGAAGGTTACTCCCTCTTTTTTTTATTACTTTCGGTACTCTAATTTTCCTTTGAGATCGGACACATAAACAAAATATCGACGATATTTTCTCAATAATGATGAGTAACTATTCTTATTGGGTATGAGGATATGGGACAGTTTATTATGATTAATAAGATATTCAATCAAACAATAATAATCTCCATCTCCAGAAACAATAATGGCCTTACTATAATTCGGGAACTCTATCATCGAATGCAGGACTAATTCCGCATCCACATTGCCTTTAATAAATTTCTCCTTTCCAACTGAATAATCAAGTGTCGGTTTATAGATTACTTTATATCCAACATTTTCTAAAAATCTATATAACGTTTCATTTCCTGCAACCCGCCCAATAAACAAGAAACTTTTATCGACTTTATATTTATCTTGTAAATATATGTAAAATCGCTTGAAATCTAGCCTCCAACCTTTGTTAATTAATGTTCCTGTCGAATCATTCATCAAATCCTTTTGGATAGATAAATTAAGATTTTGACTATCGATAAATGCATAGATTTTATTGGTATTGTAAGTCACTAAATTCGCCTTGTGAGCAGATAATTACTTTGTAATTATATTTGCTATGGTAAAAAGCACAATGACCAGATACAGTTAATCTTTATTTCCTCTCTACCTCCACCCACATCTGGGTTCCATCTGTACTGATCTCAATCCACCCGTTTTGGTCGGTCCGCAGCAGATTATATCCATCCAGAGCTTCCAGCGTCTCGGGGGATGGCAGTCCTGTTTTATCCGCTGGGGCTACGCTGAGTAACGCAACCTGAGGGTTGAGCAACTTAATCAACTCAGGTGGGTTAAGCGGCGCATAACCCGATTCAGCCAGCAGCACCGCCGAGATATTACGCATAGTGGAATCGCTTTGGAGACTTTCCATAGCACTGAAATCCATCCCCATCGGCAGCAGCATACGGAAGTTCTCCCAGTCCAGCAACAAAACTGCCCCTCCGGCATCAACCGAAATAACCGACAATAACGAACCCGATCCCAGCTCGAGCGTCTCACCGGGCTGCATCAGGCTGATAGGAATCGATAGGGCAATGATCTGAGACCACAGGTCTCTGGCAGACCTCGTACCGTAGGTGTTACCCGCCCATAGTATATTGTTCGGTATGAAGCGCTCCAGGTTAGCCGTGATTCCATCCAGGTCTTCGTTGTCGATATCAGCCACCACCAGCCAATCCAGCGAACGGTGGAAGGGTGACAATCGCCTGCCCAAGGCGTCGGAAAGGCTGATCGTGCTGGGTCCCCCATTGATCAGCACAGAACGACCGGTGGGGGATTGGATCAGTACTGCCTCGCCGGTTCCGACATCGAGAATGGTGACGTGCAGCCGTTCATCAGGCGCATAAAAGGCAGCCTTCCAAACCATGAGCGTGGTTACTGCCAGGAAGATGAGCGGGATAGCGGGTGTCAGGCGGGCGAGCACGGAGGGAAAATGAGAGCGTGTGAATGTGAACAGGAAAAGTAAAAAATATAATAACAGAATCAGTGGAAAGGCCACCTGACCGAGTGGGATGGTGCCATAGGGAATGGCTGCAAGGCTCTCCACCACCCGGATGGTATAGGCCGTGAACGGCCAGGCTGCCCATGCCAAAAATTGCCCGAAAGGTTGGAAAATCATCCCGCTGAGTACCGATAAGCCTCCCAGAACCATCACCAGTGGCTGGGCAGGCAGGATCAGCGGGTTGGCGACCAGGGAAGTGAGTGAGAGACGCTTGAAGTAATAGATCATCAGCGGCAGGGTGGTGATTTGCGCTGCCAAAGTGAGCAAGAAATATTCCCCCACCAGCCCAGCCAATCGTTCCGCTTTTTCCCTGGCAATAAAGCGGGAGGCAGCATGGGTGAAACAGTCGGTGAGCGGTTCGGCGTAAAGCATGATGCCCAATGTAGCCGCAAAAGACAGTTGAAAGCTGATATCCCAAAGGACGGTGGGGGTGATGATTGCCATGGCGGCTGCCGTAAAGGCCAGGCTGTTCAGACCCACCTGGCGGCGGCCAAACTGGTGACCCAGCAGGGTCAGCAAGCCTAAGATAGCTGCCCGAACCACTGCCGCGTTGGCTCCCACTAGCAAGGTATACAGGATAATGCCGAGTGCTGCCACCATGGCACCTTTGCGCCTCCCTAATAAACGGCTGAATAATAAGGCAAATAGCGCCGCGATAATGGTGATGTTAAACCCGGAGATGACGATGATGTGGCTGGTGCCAGTCAGGCGAAACGCTTCTTGCACCGCTTGCGGTATGCCAGATTCAACCCCAAGCAGGATCCCGGCCAACAACGAAGCTTCTGGATCGGGGTAGATTTTATAAATGACATCCAGAGCCCTCTGCCTGAAAGCATACAAGGCTGTTTTGAGTGGATTGCCCAGCCCATGCTGAATCAGGCTGGTGGATGGATAAGACATGGTACTGTAAATTCCCTGGTTGGCCAGGTAATCGCGATAGGAAAAATCCTCATTCTCCGACGGAGTTGCGATGAAACCCTGCAGGCGAATGAGATCTCCGTACTTGAAATCGGTGTTGGCAGATACCCTCGCCAGCAAGTGACCGCCGACAGGAATGGATGTTTCCTCTCCCACGGGATGAAGGTCATTGACATTTATGCGCAAGTTGGTGTAAGTATCCCGCACATCCGGAGCCTCCACCAGCGTGCCATCTATGACGTATTCAATAGATTGATCGTTGTAGTAGGCAATAAATGATGGATTAACCACAGGCTGGCTTACCTGGAAGCGGATTGCCCCCAACGAGAGAGATACAATCATCAGGGATAGGATGGTGGGTGATATTTTAAGTTTATCGGAAAGCCAGGTGAGTCGCCGGTAAATCCTGGACATTGATCCGCGAGAAAAGGGCAAGTGTAGAACCAGGACGATAAGCGCAGGTATGCTCCAAATCACGATCGGGATGGAGAATGCGTGTGCTAGTAGAATACCGCATAGGAAGGCGAGCGAGATCCAGAACAGAGGCATAAGTGGGAATCTGCATTAAGCTTGTTGAACCAATAATTGTCAAAAACAAGAATTGTGCTAAGAATCTTCTGTTTCTAGGTGGAAGCGGTGTAAAAAACGATGGTACAGCGGAGCCATGATGACTCCCACCGAGATCAAGAAGATGATGCCGGAATAAAGGGCATAAAATGAGGCGAAGAGCTTACCGGCATTGGTGTGCAACTCGTTCACTGGCCCCATACCGCCCAGAATCATGGCTGCGTTGACCAGGGCATCGATCCAGGCGAGATGCTCGAGAAAATGGTAGCCGAACATGCCGATCAGCAGTGAACCACCGATGATGCTGATGGCTACCAGCAAATAGATCAGCTGGCGAATGAGGAATTGCCGTGGTGATAGCAGAGGTTGCTGGCGATGCTCAAACAAGAGATGCGCCTCATAAAGTGAAGCTTGGAAAACAAGTTGAAATAAGTATAGCACAGCTCAAAATACAGCATCATGGCAACACCAGGATTTTTCGTTGGAATAGTGGCAGGGATATTGCGTGACAAATGGTGAATTGCATGCCATAATCAGAATGGTTTCAACGGCTGATACAGGTGACTGGACAATGGACTTGGCCAATTGGGTGGGTATACCCCTGCGGGCAGGGGTAAGGATGATCGACAGAGTATTAAGAATACATAGTGATGTCCATGAGTTCAGTCAGGACGCGGAGTGTATCCTGCGAATCCAGTTAAGAAATGCTCCTCATCCTGTAAACCTTGGCAACGTCAATATTATCAAGAGGGAACCGGTGCTGGCATTACATTTATGGAATGAGCATATGCCGAAGTTGCATGCTGAAGGTGCAGAATTAGAATGGGCCCTCAAATTGAGAAGGCAGATAATTCAATCATTTAGAGGCGTGGCGAAGGTGATACAAGATGATAGCCGCTATTCACGGGTGAAAGCAGTGTTCGGTATATCCACTCTGTTCTCATTTACCGATCACATCGGAGGCACACGGATGATGCAACACCTGGGATTCACCGTTTTACCCTATCGCCGGCCCATGGGACGGTTCGGTGAGTTTTGGGAGAACCTATTTTCATGGTGGTTGATGTGGACTTACAATGAAACCAGCCTGCGCAGCCGGAAATTCTGGCGCCTGGAACGCACGGAAATCTGGATGACGGCTGAAAAATTCTTACTACGATATGGGGAATGACTGCCTATTGACCTCTTCAAACCTTAAAAAATTGCGAATTTTGTAAATTCCTCTTGTGAAAACAGAACATTTGTGCTATAATTAGAATGGTAATTACTCACTGGTTAATTTGGCTTAAGACTTGCAATATGCCAAATATTATGGGCAAAAATGAGCTTGAAGTACACACATTAGACGAAGCACGCCAACTAATCTTGGAGTTATATGAAAAACTGG
>JBAQFX010000409.1:0-2565 GCA_049287485.1 Anaerolineales bacterium | reverse complement strand
TCGGAAAATATTGCATAGGAAATTCCGAATTGATACTTCAATCGACGCTTGGAGGGCAAATTAGAGGAAAAGTCCAATTAATTCTTACTTCACCCCCATTTCCCCTAAATAATAAAAAGAAATATGGCAATTTAGAAGGAGAAGAATATCGAGATTGGTTGAAAAGTCTAGCTTCACCATTTGCAAAATTACTAAAACCTGATGGTTCTATAGTTATCGAGTTAGGTAATGCCTGGGAATCTAACCGACCTATTCAATCATTATTGCCTTTAGAATCTCTAATGAGTTTTGTCAGAGATCCAGACGCAAATTTAAGGTTGTGTCAGCAATTCGTATGTTACAACCCGACCCGTTTGCCATCCCCTGCACAATGGGTAACTGTGAACCGAATTAGAGTCACTGATAGTTATACGCATGTCTGGTGGATGGCAAAATCAGATTTTCCAAAAGCAGATAGCAGAAAAGTCTTACGACCTTACTCAAAGAGTATGAAACGTTTACTCAGGCTACAGAAGTACAACGCTGGTATCCGACCTTCAGAACATCATATTGGTGAGATATCATTTCTTACAGATCATGGCGGAAGTATTGCACATAACCTATTTGAGGTTGAACCTTTGAGTGATGACCGTGAACCCAGGTTACCCAATGCCTTTAGTTTTCCAAATACCCAATCTAACGATTATTATTTACAAGAATGCAGAAAACAAGGAATAAAACCTCATCCTGCACGCATGCCTGAGGGATTAGCGTCTTTTTTTATTCAATTTCTTACTGATCCAGGGGATTTAGTATTTGATCCATTCGGCGGATCAAATACTACTGGGTTCGTAGCTGAGTGCTTGGGTCGACAATGGATTACGATTGAACAAAAAGAAGATTACTTAGAACAGACAAAAATTAGATTTAGTGATCCAATTATTAAAGAATTTAGACAACCTTGATTCATAATTATCCGACGATTAAGGAAAAATGGATACAGTAACAGAAACTATACGATCTCTGAAAGAAATCCGTTTACTCGATCGTTATGCCACTTCAAGAAATAATTTAAAAACGGAGTTTTACTCTCCATGCTTAGAGCATTCGATTCAATATGATCGTGCAGTAGGGTATTTCCGATCGTCAATATTCCTTTTATCTAATCAATCGATTGTTGATTTCGCAGAACGGGGAGGACACATCCGATTAATATGTTCTCCTCAGATGGCAAGAGAAGATATAGAAGCTATCCAGAATGGTTATGATTTACGAGAAAAAATAGGGGAATTGTTACAACATGAAATTGAGGAAGCTTTAGAAAGCTCTAAAGGACGACCAGTAATTGAATTGTTAGCAACATTAGTAGCAACCAATTGCCTAGAAATAAGAATTGCATTTTGTCCAAATTCTCAAGGAATATTTCACGATAAAGTAGGATTATTTAAAGACAAACTCGGGTTTACGATTAGCTTTTTGGGATCAATCAACGAAACATTTTTAGGATGGGATGCTTCAGGTAATCATGAGTCTTTCGATGTATTTTGTTCTTGGGCATCCGATGGTTCCAGAGTTGAGCTGCATCAACAATATTTTGATAGTATCTGGAATGGATACGAACCTGGAGTTCAAGCAATTCCATTCCCTAAAGTAGCCAAAGAAAAACTTATAGTAAATTCCAACCCAGAAGGAGTTGGATCTGCATATCGTAATATCATCCCATCAGATTCAAAGTCTTATAAGATTTTGCTTCCTCACCAAACCCAAGCAATCGCAGTTTGGAAAAAATCAGGAAACAGAGGGATTCTTCAACATGCGACAGGTAGCGGAAAAACCTTTACAGCGATTTCTGCAATTAAAGAATATGTAAGAATTGGACAACCAGTCATTATCATAGTGCCTAGCGAGCTTTTATTAAAGCAATGGTATAGGGAAATCAGGCAAGAATTATTTGATTTAGAATTTAAAATCCTCCTGGTCGGAGGAGGAAATTTAAGTTGGAAAATTCCATCTGTACTGCATGGTTATACCTCCCCTGAGGGTGGTCCGAGAATAACAATAACTACCCTTCAAACAGCATGTAGTGATAAATTTCTAACGAGAATTAACGGGGGAAATCACTTGGTAATTGTAATTGATGAGGTGCACCGTGCTGGAAGCCAAATATATTCTAAAGTATTTGAGATAAAGGCTGGTCCTCGCTTAGGTTTAAGCGCTACTCCCCACAGGTATGGGGATCCAGAAGGTACATCGAAAATATTGGGATATTTTCAAGGAATTATTGGAACCCCATTTACTTTGGCAGATGCCATCGAAGCAGGGAGATTATGCAAATATACATATTATGTCCACGAAATATCCTTATCAGAAATTGAATATCAACAATGGTTAATGCTCACGGAAAAAATTAAAAAAGGTATAGCTCGATCACCGAAAGATCATAAAGGAGAGGTTATATTTAGTAGAGGTTTGAAACTTCTTCTTATTAAACGAGCGAGAATCATAAAACAAGCAATTTCTAAGATTGGATTAACCGTGGAAGTCATCCGAACGAATTATCAACCAGGTGATAGATGGTTGATTTAT
>JBAQFX010000408.1:0-3122 GCA_049287485.1 Anaerolineales bacterium | reverse complement strand
GGATTAAACTCCGTGCTCCATCCGTCCGCGCCATCCCAATCCGTACCTATTTTCTGCCATGATCCGGACGACCAGGATGCCGGGTGCCAATAAAATTCAACCCTGTTGACGCCATCACTCACGTCATCGACCGTGGCGGTAACTTGCATGATGGTATCTGGAAGGTAGCTATTGGAAGCGGGCCAGGTGAGGTTTGCATTGGGTTTCGTGTGGTCCTCATATAAGCGAATGGTATAAAAATAATCATCGCCACCGACAAGTGGATGCTTCCACGCTTTCAGTTTAAGATAATAGTACCCATCCCTGGGCAAGGTGTAACTGATCAATGGATCACGTCGCTCGGCATAAATTTCATCATCGTTTTCGGCCAAGACCGTCTGACCATCGGCATCTAACAAAAACAGGTAAGCATCCAGGAGAGAGCCATTAATCATGGCATCGACATCCGCGACGATACGATCACCGGCATTTCCAAGAAATTTATAGTAGTCGTAATCACCATTCGGACAAATCTCTCCCGGAACGGTAATCGAAGGGTTGTAATTTAACAAAAATGCTTGAGCAGGTGTATCATCCTGCCGAGCGTCAGCGCAATTGGGGGGTGGTGTCGAAGTGATACTGAAATCATCTATTCCCCATCCAGCGAAATTATTGTTCGCCTTATCGAAGGTCGAAAATTGGAAACGGATGCGTATGATATGTCCTACATAGGCAGACAGCTCGATGGCTTTATTTTGCAGCCAGCTGGAAGTCTCCGGTATTTGCGGATCGTCATAGATTTGCGCCAAATTGACGAATGGGCCATCATCCACAGAGATCTGGACCCAGCGCTTGTCCCAGGTGGTACCCTGGGTTTCAGTTTGATAACGATAATAAAACCGTAAATAATACCCACCACTGGTAATGGAAATTGGCGGCGAGGTCAATATCCCTGAATTAGGCTGATCGTCCGTATAATCTCCCAGGGAATTTTGATACCACCAGCTGTGCGTGCCACTGTGGGATTTGGCAGCATCATCCACATACCTCCAAAAACCGTAGCTGCTACGGACCCATTTGGATTGGGTGGTTTCCATATCATCGGTGTAAGGGATCGATACCGTTTCAGGGATGACGATCGGAGCCAGAATCGAAAAAGTGGATGCTGAACTCCATGGGCCTTCACCGGCATTATTCTTTCCCTTCACTTTCCAGGTATACGTGCCTTCAACCAACGAATCGACATATAAGACCGGGGCAGACTGCCAGGGAGTAGTGAGATATAACTGATTGTTCAGATAGATCTCGACCTGATATTCTATTGCCCCTCCCCCATTTACCCACGAGAACGGGATGACATCTCCCTCTCGGTAAACCGAAGAATCAACCGGAAACTGAGGACCCGGAGCCTGGGGAGTTATCTGGTTAGAAGATACTCTCATGGAAGAAAGGCTATTCCCGTAGACCCAGTTGTATTGGAGATAGGCAGTATCGCTGGTAACCGCCTGAGAATGCCCGGTATAGTTCTGCTCCGAATAAAGTGTGGCGATAACATTCGCTCCAACCAGGATCGAGTCGGCATCGTCATTGCCGAGAGGATCCAGCGAGCTGCCAGTGGGATAATTGCCAACATCGTATTTAACGCAGCCGCCTTGGTAAAAAGGGTCTTCAAACAAGGTGACCTGGTTCTGTGCGGGGGTACAGCTGGGTGGAGGGATAGGGCAGGTATAACCTTGAGTAAAGTGACGCAGTCCTACCCGTGGTGCCGGGTTGCCAGCAACATCATAAAGGAGCAATGCCACACTGACCGGTCCGTTCGGGACGGGTAGATTAGGGTCACAAAAATCCCAGGTATAGGTAAAGCTTGGATTAAATTGTGGTCCCAGGTTGTGCCAGGAGCCGTTGAAGAATCCGATCAACTGCCCATAATCCAACCCGGTTTGCTCGTCTGTACCCCATCCACTCAGGATGAGCTCCGGCATCTCGATAACATCGCCGGTATTGACCCCACTCAATTCTCCGGAAGGTGGGGTCGAATCACCCAGGTAATAATTTCCTGAAAGGTAGGTGGATCGAAACACATTGCAAACGTCGTCCTCTCGACAGTAGGGAGGGTCCAGTGGGCTGACACGCGGTCTGCCTCCATTGATATCCACATCATCAAAGGTCATATCCAGGGCAGTATTCCAATAGGGATTGGCGGAGGGCCAGTACGGCTGGTGCTCAACCTGAAAATGTAAGTGTGAACCGGTGCTAGCCCCAGTATTATCTGCCAGGGCAATAAACTGGCCCCTGGCAACCGGCGCACCTACCGATTTCAAGGCGGGAGGGATGCTTCCCTGAGAAAGATGCATATAAAGTTGGAAAATGGATGGGTCATCGCTATTACGCAAGACAATAAAATTGACCTCGCTATGGTCACAATCGGTAACCGAGTCATCCCAGCCCCAAACCATACCAGCACGGGCGGCATATATGCTAAAGTTTGCCCCATTGATCCCGGAAAGTGTGCCACCTCCAGGGCAGATCGTTTCGCCTGGAAAATAAAAATCAAAGGCATAATGGGCAGTGGTGTAATCGGCATCATGACCGACACTGCGTGATAGATAACCCGTCAGCCCTCCATGCCAGGGGAGGAAATACCCACTTTGGGTTGGATAGGTTTCAACGGTGCCCTGATCCATCACCAGCCACATCTCTTTTTCATCAATGGAGAGCAAGTCGTCCGGAGCCGACTTAATTTCATTTTGCCAACCTGGATCAGAAGGTAAGACTACCTGCCATTGGTCGTTGATCAGGTGGGTAATGGCGATGCCGGGTTCCACAGGTATGATGGCTTCGATTTGTGGATCATAATAGACCACCCAGGCCGTGGCAGTCATTTGATCTGCTGATATCCGGATATCGGTGACCCGTAAAATATCCACCATGCCCTTTTGGACATAGCGATCATTGAAGGCAATAGCTTCCAGGATGGCCTGTTTGATCTGGTCTTCGAGTGCTTGCCGATCCTGGGCAACAGGTTTCGGTTCTGCCAACAGGGCTGAAGATGAGACGGTAGGAAGTGAGAATATGAACAAGCAGATAAAAACGGTGACACACACCAATATCACGTTTTTACGCTTCATCGCACATCCTCCTCG
>JBAQFX010000407.1:0-32787 GCA_049287485.1 Anaerolineales bacterium | reverse complement strand
AATTGCTCGCTATCCGAGCTGAGGGTGGCGATGAAGAAGATGTGAGGTTTCTCTGTGCAGAAAGCGTGCAGCAGCTCAGTCTTAATGTACTCGTCATTGCCAATGGCTTGCTGACCGGGGCGCCGGTCTCGACCGCCACGCGCTATATTGTATCGGCACGCTCACCTTTGACGAACGGTTACGGAGAATCGGAAGCGGCTGGCTTTTGGGGGCCAGAACTCAAGATGGCAGGTTTTGAGGCTATTATCATTTCCGGCCGCGCTGCCCAACCAGTCTACCTCTGGATCCATCATAGCCAAGCCGAAATTCGACCTGCAGAACACTTATGGGGTCGTATGACAGCCGTGGTTCAGGACATGATCCGTGCAGAACTAGGTGATGAGAAGGTCCGCGTGCTGCAAATTGGCATTGGCGGTGAAAATCTCGTTCGTTATGCTGCCATTACGAATGATCTCCGCCACTTCAATGGTCGGAATGGCATGGGTGCGGTCATGGGCTCAAAAAACCTGCGTGCGGTAGCTGTCCGTGGTGATCATCGTTACCAGGGGATCGCCCATGACCCAGAAACGCTGATGGCATTGGGGCGTAAAGTAGCCAAAGGCGTACGCGAGAATCCCCAGAGTTGGGACCTCCAGCAGCGCGGCACGCTCGGTCTCGTTGAGCCCCTCAACGCGGGCGGGATCCTCCCGACCCGCAATTTTCAGCAAGGTGTTTTTGAAAATGTGGATGACGTAAAATGGGAAGCCTACGAAAAACAAATATTCACCGCAAATCGCAGTTGCTATGCATGCGCCATTCGTTGCAAGCGCGAAGTGGCGGTTGATGGTCAGGTTTCCCCATATGGGGGTCCGGAATATGAGACCGTGGGTGCCTTCGGCCCAAATTGCGGGATCAGCGATCTCCAGATCATTGCCAGGGCTAACGAGCTTTGCAATGCATACACGCTTGATACCATCTCCACTGGTTCGACGATTGCCTTTGCGATGGAATGTTTTGAACATGGTCTGATCGGTCTGGAAGATACCGATGGCATCGAGCTGAAGTTCGGTAATGCTGAAGCCTTGCCGCTCATGATCGAGCGAATAGCACGCCGCCAGGGTTTTGGTAACCTGCTGGCTGAGGGCAGCCTGCGGGTAGCTGAGAAAATTGGCGGGGATGCGAAATTCTTCGCCATGCAGGTCAAGGGACAGGAATTGGCCATGCACGAGCCGCGTGGGAAATACAATGTCGGGATGGGCTATGCCATTTCTGAGATTGGCGCTGACCATCTTGTGGTCACCCACGACCCAACTCTTGCCAATCCTGATTCACTATCCTTTAAAAACGCCCAATCCTTAGGGATCACCCAGGCTCAGCCAGTACGCAGCCTGAGTGACGAGAAGATGAACCAGTTCTTCATCCTGGAAAGATGGAACAGCCTGGAAAAGGTGGTTGGCTTCTGTTTCTTTGGGCCAGCTCCACGCTCTTTGATCCACCCTGATGATGTTCTTGCCATAATTAATGCAGCCTCTGGATGGAACCTGACCGTGAAAGATGCCCTGCAAATCGGTGAACGTGCCACGAATATGGCCCGAGTTTTCAATCTTCGCGAGGGATTTTCGCGTAAGCGATGATACCTTACCTGAGCGAATCTTCCAGGGTCTTCAAAATGGCCCGTTGCAGGGTATACCTTACCCGCGCGACGAATTTGAACAGGCCTTGACGGTGTTATATGACCTGAAAGGCTGGGATGCTGAAACGGGTCAGCCCACACGCGGACGGCTGGAAGCACTATCGCTTGGTTGGGCTGCAGATCTTATGGAGAGAAAATGAAAATTTACACTGGCGGGTAATTATCTTTTTATATGCCTGACTTTTCACATCAATTGGAAGTGCCATTGAAAGAACCGACCAGGCTAAGCGAAGTGCTTGCCAATTTGGGAATACCCATCGCTGAGGTATATTTGGCTGTGGTGAATGGCGAAATGGTTGATCCTCACATTGTAATGGTTACACAAACTGATGATGTCAAGCTATATCCACCGGTGGATGGCGGATGAACGGACTATCTCCCTGTCTTGATGTTAAAAATCCTTCCCGGGCGGTATTTGTGATATGCTTGTTGTTGAGTTACTTCGTTAAAATAATGGTGTAAACTCTCTAATAACTCGAGCCCAACTACATACTCCTCAACCTTTGATTTCCGAAGATACAGAAAGGGGGAATTAAGACCGGTGTAAAGTGAGGTACCAGCGTATGCTTCATCTATCAGCGGACTAACCATCTCATGTCCACTCAAGAAATAACGGCTACATAAGCAAGCAAATCTGTGATTTAGGCAGAATTTACCCTGTTTCCTGGCTGTATTCCAAAGTCATAAATCCTTTAATTTCTGAACCAATGGATTGAGTATCCTCATTGGTAGTACGCTCATCCCCTGCTCAATAAAATCCCAGGCCTCCAATTTAGTCAGGCAAGCTAGTTTATAATACGTCTTTAACCCCCATGCCCATCCTCGCCCTTGCTCTACTACTCTCATCTGCGGTCCTGCATGCCTTGTGGAACCTGCTCTTGAAACAATCCAAGGAAAAATACCTCGCCATGGGCTGGCAGGTCCTCATCGGCAGCGTGGTTTCGATTTTTGCCCTCTTTTTTACGGGTCTACCGCCCCGTTCTATTTGGCTTTTCGTATTGGCCAGCACAATCCTGGAAGCCATTTATTTCGCCATCCTCACCTTTGCCTATAGCGATAATGATTTTTCGCTCGTCTACCCGGTGGCGCGTGGAGCTGCCCCCGCCCTGGTGGCAGTCTGGACTGCCCTTTTCCTGCGCGAGATCCCCAGCATTGGAGGCTTCATCGGCATTTTCCTGGTCGTGTGTGGGTTGGTGATCATTGGCGCCACCAGTCTGTTTCAGAATCACGCCAAGAGACCCCAATTCCGGGGGATCGCCATTGCACTGTCGGTTTCATTGGTCATATCGATTTACACCCTGGTTGACGGATATGCGGTCAAACACGGTCCAGCTTTATCGTACGGCCTGAGTCTGTTTATGCTGATGCCGGTTTTCACCACACCACTGATCGTCCGGCATTATGGTTGGCAGCAAAGTAAGAAAACCTTTACGGATCAGCCAGCTCGTCTCGTCTTGGTCGGTATACTAGCCGTCATCGCCTATCTATCTGCCCTCTTTGCCTACTCAATTGCCCCAGTGAATTATTCGGAAGCTATCCGTGAGGTTGGCGTGGTGTTTGGCGCGTTTGCTGGATGGTATTTTTTAGGCGAGAGGCTAGGAAAGATCCGCATCCTCGGAGCTGTGGTAATCTTTGCCGGGATTGTCATGATCGCAGTTCTCGGTTGATCGAGATTAAACCAGCAACTCCCCAACCAATAAGTGCGGTTGGGGAGTTTAGTTTTCATTAAACAGAGAAAATCAAGCTGGTTTTGCTTAATTTTCTGTCTCTCGGTCGATTGCAGAAGTATCAGGTTCTTAGCACCAGGACCGCTTCGCGTGAGCAGCTGACCTGCTCTTTATCGCCAATCTTCGGCAGGGCGAGGAATGGATTATTGAACGTATCCATGTAAAAATAGTTGCCACCGATCATTACCTGGATTCGAACCACAGATCCAAGGAAGGTGATGTTCTCAATCGTGCAGTCAAGCAGGTTAGCCTTCTTTTCCATGGACGCAAAATTTAAACGTTCTGGTCGTATCGCGATTGAGACCTTATCACCTTTTTGCATATCTTCGAATCCGACAGCTGCCTGCAATTGGGCACCATCTAATTGAAGCAGATGATTCTCCGGATCGATTACCTCAGCGGAGGCGGTGTTTAATGTACCGACGAAGTCGGCTACGAAAGCAGTCTGGGGAAAGTTATAGATCTCGAATGGTGTGCCTACTTGTTCAATCTTGCCTCTGTACATCACTACGATACGATCCGAAATTGACAGGGCTTCTTCCTGGTCATGGGTGACATAGATAGCAGTGATGCCAAGCTCGCGTTGGATGGAACGAATTTCCGCACGCAGGGAAACCCGGATTTTGGCATCCAGGGCTGAGAGCGGTTCATCCAGCATCAGGATCGTGGGACTGAGAGCCAGGGCGCGTGCCAGGGCAACACGCTGCTGTTGCCCTCCAGAAAGCTGATAAGGATAACGGGCGCCAAAACCCTCCATGTGAATGAGCTTGAGCATCTCATCTACTCGAGTTTTGGTCTCCTCGACGGATTTCTTAGCGATCTTCATGCCAAAGCCAATATTGCCGCCCACAGTCATATTGGGGAATAGGGCATAGGCCTGGAAAACCATGCCAACGTTGCGCTGGTTGGGGGGGACATCGGTCACATCCTTGCCTTTGATGGTAATACGACCCGTGGTGGGCGTTTCAAACCCGGCAACCATGCGCAGGGTGGTGGTCTTGCCGCAACCGCTCGGCCCGAGGAAGGAGACCAGTTCTCCTTGCTCCACATTAAGGTTGAAATCCTTGACAGCGACTGAATCTTTAGCAAATGACTTACTGACGTTGTTAATTTCCAGGAAAGCCATAATTACCTCTAATGATAGGATAAGAACAGAATTTAGCGTGTGCCAACAAGCTCTCCAGGCGCACCTTTCGCCAGGCGTTGCATCGCACCAATGCAGGCCCAAGTGATCAGGAAACTGACCACGGAGAGGGCTTGTGGGGTATATGCAAACATCGCACCTGTCTCTTCCATGTAGGGACCAAAAGCATCAAAGGATAACAGGGAGGCGAAGGTAAACTCACCCATCACGATTGCAAAGGTGAGGAAAACCCCACTGAGGATGGCGGTGCGCAAGTTGGGAAAAATGACTTTAAAAAGGATGGTTCCCCAACCTGCACCCAAGCTTTGGGCAGCTTCTGTGAGGGTACTCACATCAATAGCGCGCAAGCCGGCATCTACAGCCCTGAACATGTATGGGAACGATAAAACCACGTAGCCAGCGATGAGCAAGACGGGCAGATCCACCATAAAACTGACGCGTGAATACAAGCGCGCCATTCCAAAGACAAGCACGACTGCGGGTACGACAAAAGGCATCAGGGTGAAGAACTCTACCACAGGTCGCAGGTGATGCATTCGCAGGTGCACCCAATAGGTAGTCGGCACGATCAATGCCAAGCTGACGAAGATGGTCAACACCGCCCACATCAGCGACATTCCAAAATTTCTGTAGAATTCCGGGTCTATAAACGCCAGCCGGTAAGCTTCAAAACTATAAATCCCACGGATTTTACGTAAGCTGAACTCGAAGACGGAAATCAAGGGTAAAAAGAAGTAGATCAAGCCGATGA
This sequence comes from Anaerolineales bacterium, assembly GCA_049287485.1. Classification (GTDB taxonomy): domain Bacteria; phylum Chloroflexota; class Anaerolineae; order Anaerolineales; family UBA4823; genus FEB-25. The sequence continues at coordinate 27,493 of JBAQFX010000407.1, read as the reverse complement.
TAAAAATGATCCAGGACCAGATTGGAATACGTTTCATTTTAACCACCTCGCAGCTCTACGCTGCATGATGGCGTAGCCCACCATACATAAAGCCATGATCAGCACCATACCCAGGGCTAAGGCATATCCCAGGTTGGGATTGTAAAGCACATCCCCCTGCATCTGGGCGCCGATCAGGATGGTCACCAGGTTAATAAAACTACCAGAGAATGCATAGGCAGTGGCATAAGCGCCAAAGGCATTGCCAAAGAGCAAGATGGTGGTACCCAGCAGGGTCGGCAGGAGAATTGGGATAGCGACGTAACGCCAGTATTGCCCGTTGGTGGCGCCCAGGTTCTCGCAGGCCTCGCGCCATTCACGGCGGAGTCCGTCCAGGGCAGGAGCCATGATGAGCACCATCAGCGGGAACTGGAAGTACATATAGACGATGCTCAAGCCCCAGATATTATAGATAGTGAAACCTGCTTCACGCAGGTCAACGCCGGTGATGCCCTGGATCCAGCGCGTGACCAGCCCGCTAATGCCAATGGTAGCAATGAAAGCAAAAGCCAACGGCACGCCGGCGAAGTTCGAGGCAACACCGGAGAAAGTGACCAGGAAGGTGCGTAAGGCAGGCGGCAAGCCGCCCAGGCAAATCGCATAGGCCAGCAAGAAGCCAAAGATCGAGCCGCCGATGGCAGTAATTAAACTGATGCTCAGGCTAGCCTTGTAAGCATTGAGCAAATCAGAACGGCTCAAAATGGTGGTGATATTTTCTAGGGTAAACCCTCCGGTATCCAAGCTCTGGAAACTACGGATGAAGATGTTCAGGGAAGGGAGGATGAGGAAGAATATGACGAAGAGGAAGAACGGAACCAGACCCACCCAGTCCAGGTTGCGTTTTCCAGCAAGGGGACGCACTTCAGGCGCGTCCCCTTGGATAGCCATCTTATCAGTGATCTGGGCTTGGCTCATACCCTTAAAAGATTACCCTTCACCGTAAACGACCTTGCGCCAATTATCGGTGATGTAGGTCTTGATTGTAGTGAGCTGATCCACCGTCAAGAAAGTGGCCTTTGCGTAGTTCTCAGCAGGTGGCAGCTTGGCCATTAAGTCGGAGGGTATGACATTGCGGGCAGCCATGTCGTTGAAGCGGGAGGGGTGGGCATAGCCTTTCAGGTACAGGTTCTGGCCTTCATCGGACATGACATAGTTCCACCACAGGCGGGCTGCAGCAGGATGGGGGGCATAAGCACTGATTGCACCTGCATATGGTCCACCCAGGACGCCTGTGGCAGGCACGATGATATCCAGGGGCGGGTTGCCCGCCAGGGAATCACGGTTAGCCAGTGCCAGGTAGTCCCATTCCATCACAATCGGGGTCTCACCTTGGGCAATTTTACCCTGGTCAGCGATGACTGGGATAAAGTTACCGAGAGAAACCATTTCCTTCCAGAATTCCAATCCGGCTTGCGGTGCTAGAGTAACATCACCATTGGCCATCGAAAGACCGGAAGCCATGACTGTCTGGACGGATTGGTTAGATTTGAGCACATCACCAGCCATGGCAACCTTGCCTTTATAAATCGGCTTGAGCAGGTCTGGCCAATCTACTGGATTTTCGGTGATGAGGTCCTTATTAATTTCGAAGACCAATACACCATAATACTCAGCCCACCAGTAGCCCTCGGGGTCTTTTAGATCCGCAGGTATGGTATCCCAATCCGGTACTTTCCAGGCAGCCCATATGCCTTCTTTTTTGGCACTGTCGGTGTAACCAATACCTACATCGACTACATCCGGCGCCTGCGGACCTTTACTATCTTTGTTAGCCCGGATGGCTTCCAGCTCGTCGGCAGAACCAGCGTCTGGGTTAAGCTCGTTGACCTTTATGTTATATTTTGATTTATAGTTTTCGATGATCTCACCGTAATTGGCCCAGTCGTGCGGTAAGGCGATGGTGGTCAGATTGCCCTCGGCTTGAGCAGCCTTGAGGACCTCGTCCGCTGAGGCAGTGACCGGCCATGGGGTAGCCTCGGCAGCCGTGCCACCACATGATGCTAATGCTGCTGAACCGCCTACTAATGCCATAAGTTTGAGAAATTCACGCCGAGTGATTTCTTCCGGGCGCATGATTTTTTTTGACATCTTATTCTCCTGATTTGATATGAAGTGAATTGATGAAGTTTAGGTTGGTTTCAGTCATTCGATTGAGATTAGAATATTCACCTCCATTCAGTAAAGGGAAATCTTACCTGCGTCGAATAAATACTACCCCTGATGTTCAATTAAACCCATCATGTCATGAATACTTGGAAGACAACACTGTGAGAAAAATATTTTAATATGTGAATTTTAGCATTAATAAAAATTAATGTCAATTGAGACTGAACATCAATCCGTTGGTAGGGTGTGGGTATTCTGCAGCAGGAAGAGCCCATAACACCCACACCCAAAACTAACCCCAGATTGATATTAAACCTACTCGACAGGGATCTCCTTGTATACTTTTTCAATCTGGATACCTTGTTTCCTGCGGTAATAGCTGAAGCCGAAGTAGATTGCAGCTGCAAGCAAGTAGTTGATCAACATAAAGATCATCGAGCTGACGTTCGACCAACCAATGGCATATGTACCGATTGCGGGGAGAGCTTCGGGGAGAACATTCGGGTCCCAGAACCACACTACTAAGAGCCAGTCGAGGAAACCTAAAAAGATCAGCCCCGCCAGGGTGACCAGCGGCATGGCTTTACTGCCTGAAATTCCTTTAACAACCTGCATCCACACCCACACCAGGATGACCGCATTGACAATGGTCAGCAGCCCCAACAGGATCACCACGAACCAGGTAGCTCCGTCTGCACCCAGCGCTCCCAACCCGCTAAGGATCGTCCAGGCATCCTTGAAGGACAGGTAGATAAGGTAGATGGAGAACACTGTGTATATCGCCGTGACGATCCACCCGAGCCAGGAGGTTACTTTATACTTGGCGATCGGCGAACCGTCGAATACCTCCTTGGCTCTCCACGGCATGACAATCCCAGCAATGGTGGATCCCAGGAAGGTGATGGCAATCACAACCGTGGCATCCAACGCCAGGGTTTGGAAATTGAAAACCTTAAAGGCGTAAAGATACGAGATGATCGCTGATGGAATGACCATGAGCAACAAGGCATAAATCGGCGTCTTCGTGCGTGGCTCAATCTTGGATACCCATTCCGGCAGCATACGGTCGATGGCGGCCGCAAAGATCACCCGCGTTGAGCTCAGGAAGAGCGTGCCAGACCAGCCAAACCACCACAGGCTCATCAGAAGCACGATGATGAACATGAGCACGGGACTCTTGACCATGAATGCAGCGAAGAGCGCCGGGTAAGGCCAGATGGGTAATGGTGGCGGGGCACTCGTATAGCCCCAGGTCGAATTCCAAAAGGCACCATTGGCGTTATTGTAGAATTCCCAGCCGATGGTCTTGCCGATCAACAGGAAGAAGATCACCGCTCCCGCTGTAGTCACGACGATGGCCGCAAACATGCCCAAGAAATTGCGCTTGTAATCGGATGCGCCACGCACCTCGCCATACAGGGTGGAACCCCAGTTTGGCCACAAGTTGAAGAAGGTTAACATCGGAACCAACAGGATGCTGGCTCCAATGGCCAGGGGGAAGAGCGGTCCGGCAACCGTACCGGCGTCAATCCCGGCTTGCATGGTCGCTGCATACACATCTCCAGCCGTTGCACCAAATTTTGGTGCGATCGCATTGAAATTGGCGATAAAGGTGGCATTATTACCGAACAGGAGCAGAAGGAAAACAATCGCCAGACCAACGACCCCGCCCCAGAAGCAGAATTTCTGCACCCGGGCATACCACTTCATGCCCACGGCGATGTAGATAAATACAATCAGGCACACCGACAGCATCCCGACGAATTGACCCATGGAGTTGGTCGTGAACCATAGGGCAGCATCCTTTAAGCCTGCGATCGCCAGTAATGGCGTGTACACTTCATAGGTCAGCATCTGCCCGTAAAGGGGTGTCCACAGCCACAGGATAAACCACCAGCCGGTGACCGATAGCACGAAACCGATGGCACGGTTCAGAATACGGCTTTGCCACACGTAGTCTCCCCCGGCGCGTGGCATGGCAGAAATCAGGCTGGCATAGACGATCACTTCAAAGATGGTAAAAATGGCACCAATCACAACACCAGTCACCAGACTACCCTGGAGATAATAACAGTAGGAGAAGATGAAAAGCCCGAGGGTAATCAGGTTGATCGAGAAAGTGGCGTAGATGAACGCATCAAACACAGACCAGGCCCTTACCAGGCCGCTTGCTTTACGAACGAATAGAGAAACGTCACTCATTTGAATCTCCTTTGTAAGTTTTTCTCCGATTCCCGGGAATTATCCGGGGGAGCCATCCAAAAAAATCTCAGGGTCGTGCCACTTACGAATCTCCCCAAATATCCATGATCGATAAGCCACCTCCTTTCCCGAATTCCAAAACGACAACTGCCTTACCCCGTGGTGAGCAGATAATTACCCACCTTTTGGGGTTTAAGCTCAATCACAGCGCCATTCAGCATACCCTGCTCGTACATGCTGCCAGGGTTGACACATAATGTTTTTTTGTATTTGCGCGTGCCTTTGCCTTCGTGGATGTGACCGTGCAATCCAAGCAAGGGTTGGTATTTGTCAATCACAGTCATGACTGCCTTGCTTCCGACCGGTACCATGGAACGTCCTGCATAGGCGGGGCGCAGGTCCTTGGTCAATTCCGGAGCTTCGTCCAACCCGCTTCCATAGGGGGGGGCATGCAGGTTGAACACTGCCTGGGAGGGATTCTTCACCCGGCTGATCACTGCTTCGAGCCGGATCAACAAGGCTTCTTCAGGCTCCTCGCGATGGGTGTTCCACGGCGTTGGGTTGGACCAGCCGGAGCTGGCCATCTCGTGGTATTCATCCAGCTCAATCACCTGGCCTTCCAGGCTGCGTACACATTTGGAGGCCGCAATCACAGCGTCGATCTCGAATATATCATCGTTGCCTGGGCAGACAATGCAACGGATGCCCGTTCCGCTTAGCTTCGCATCGGCGTACTCCATCCAGCGCTGCATGGTTTTAATCACCTGGTCCAGAAAAAGCTCGTCAGTTCGACCCGGCGTGGAAAAGATAGCCTGTACTTCATCCGGATCAGTCACGTATGGATAATAGCCACGATTCTGGATGGTTTGCACCATCTTATCCACTTCTTCTTTGCCATGCAGGATGGTCATCTGTTCCAGTAAAGTCACCTTATAATCCTCACCACCCTGGGCGATGATCGGAATGATGGCCTTACCGGTCATATCACCCCCCAGGATCAAGGTGTCCACGTCATAGAATTTGCTTGCAGCCAGGAATTTCTTCCAACAGATCTCCGAGCCATGCACATCCGTCGCAAAATATAATTTCATCGGGCATCCCTCTCCTATCTGGTCTGAATCCCTGTTCCTTGCGTAATAAACCTACATCCCTGGGGGAATTACCAGCTTTCCCGGGATGAGATCTTTGAATTGCAGCCGTATGCGGGCCTCAACCTCCGCTGGGAACGTGGCGGTGCTCTCTTTCACCAGGATCTCACGTACGCGCTGCATGGCACGCGCCTGGGTATCCATTGAACCCTTCTTCTCCCAGCCTTCTCGCACCTCCCGGTCTGCCAGCCTGGTGAGCAGTGCCTCGCTCTTCATGCGTTTCAATGTATGCGGGTTCATCAGGAACGACCCACCCGGCTTTACCTGGGCGATGACCTGCAGGGCAAGCTCCTGCTCATCGAAGGTGATACCACGCTTCAGCCGTTTAAGCATCAGCGCAATTTCATCATCGATCACCGCTTTGGCAAAGTCAAAAGCCTTGAGTGCATCTAACAACCCACCCATGTTCAACATGTCGCTGCCACTCAATATACCCGCCACCGTAGACATGCCCGTCTCATAACCCGATTGGGCGTCATTGACCTTGGAATTAGATAGTCCAATGTAGCCACCATACGGCACATGATAGAAACGCGCCAACTGAGCAAACGCCATATGCAGCATGCCACACTCAATCCCACCGGAGGCATAGGCGCCGGAGCGCATATCAGCCACAGTCGGCAGGGTGGCATAGATCGTTGGGGTGCCACCTCGTACCATTTGCATCAGCACTGAGATGGCCAGGAATTCAGCATTCCCCTGTGCCAACGTCCCTGCCATGGACATGGGCGAAGTTAAGCCTGCATTGGGCACTATGCTGGAGTAGACTGGCAATGCCTGCTCGCAAAAGAAAATGAGCGCCTCGGTGGAGAGCTGATCCATGGTCAGGGGTGAGACAATTGGGCAGTAGTGATGTACCACGAAAGGGTGCGCCCGGTAGGCCGCCTCGCTGCCTGCGATGGTGTAGAGAAGACGCAGGATGGTCCGGATGTCGTCCATATCCTTGGTCGTGCTGCGCACCGGTTTGAGGCAATACTTAAGAGCCGGGTACAGGCGCGCCAGGGTAAATTGACCCGCGGGTGCATCGTCCGCCAGGGTTGAAATCGAGAAGACGTCATAAGTGGGCAATTCATGGATCAAATGGGCGATACGGGCAATATCATCCGAACGTGCCCGCCGGTCACGACCTGTAACCGGGTCAATGATATCCGGCGCGGAGCTGCCTGTGACGATGATGGGTCCATCCTGCGGTATAGTACGGTCGTATTTTGGGTCACGAGCGTAGAAAGTGAATGTCGCTGGTAGCATGGATCGGTATTTCTCGACCACTTTTACCGGAAACCTGACCATTTGTGTCCCTGCATCCACCTGGCAGCCGTGTTGCTGGAATATCGTGCGTGCTTTTTCGTTCCGCACCAGCAGGCCAACATCTTCGAGGATTTCAAGCGAAGCTGTGTGCGTTCGTTCGACCTGTTCCTGGGTGAGAAGGGTGGCGAAGTTGATCAATGCATCCTCCTAGTCACATGATTGGTCAGCCAAGACCAGACGCTCAACGGAAAGTTGCGCGGCCAGTTCCTTGATCTGTGGAATGGGGAACATTTGCAGTCCAGGTCGGGTCACTTTGAGTGAGGCTGCCGCAGTCGCAAAGCAGGCCGATTCTTCTAAACTCCATCCTCTCAAATTTCCGTAGATAAAACCAGCCGAGAAGGCAGCCCCTGCGCCACAACCATCCACAACCTGAACATGGGGTGCGTGCACACGCACCACCTGCTCCCCCCCCACCGCCAGGCAGCCCTCGTTGGCCATGGTGATCAAAGCAGTCTGGACACCAGCTTTTAATAATTTCTTGGCCACATTCAAAGGGGGAATTTCACCATGCTGGGCTGCATCGGTCACTGCCTGGCAGATCATCGCCCGCCCCGCATAGCGCTTTAACAACTCAGGATCTGTATGCCCATGCTCAAAATTCAGGAATACGGGCACTCCCATACGAACGGCCTCATCCATTGCTCGCAGGATGTGATCACCATCGTACCAATCCACATACAGCATGCGTGCCCCTTCAATCAATGAAAGGTCAGCTGTATCCAGCGTGGCTAACACCTCCGGTGCGCGCTGCCAGAAATACGTGCGGGCTCCGGTCTCGTCCGACACGTCCACCTCCAGAGGGGTCTTGATCTGTTTTGAAAAACGCACCTCCCCCTGCACCCTCCATTCCTGCAGCTGACGAGCCAGCAGGTGTCCACGTGGGTCATCTCCCAATGTGGTACCTATCATGGCGGTGGGTATTTCCCATTGGCGCAGCAGGCAGGCAATAATCGCCGCATCATCAAAGACGAACTCGCTGACTTCTTTGACCAGTGCACCACAGTTGTGAGCAGGGAGCTGCTCAACCACCAGGATGGCGACCGAGGTGAGCATACCAAATCCAACGTAGACTGGCCGGAGAGTATTCATATTCCGATAAAACTATTTATATCCTGTACATACATACTTTTATAGCTTTCAAGCAGCTCGTCATGGTAAAACTGGCGTGGTAAACCATGATTGGGCAGACGGGAATCAAGTAAATTGCTAAGCGTCGCTAACTCACTTGCGTTCATAAAGCTCATTTTAATTCTTTTTAATCCACCAGCAGCAATGATCTTTGACCGATCATACGCGCAGCCGTTCACCTTTTGGATCGAACAGGACCGTAGCAGTCACTTCTCCATTAAAGCGGCCTTCAATCAGTTCCACCTCCAGGCGGGTGCCAGCTTTCGCCAGGTCTACCGGTAAGTAAGCATATAAAATGTTCTTCTTCACCGTATACCCATAGCCTCCACTGCGCACACGCGTGATGACCTTACCCTCATGGTAAACGGCTTCACCCCCATAGATCTGGGTGAATGCGTCTCCATCCAGGACCATGGTACACAGTTTGCGCTTCACGCCCTCCTGTTTCTGCTGGACCAGCGCTTCTTTACCGATAAAATGGTCCTTGTTTAGATCGACACAAAAACCCAAACCGCCCTCATAGGGAGTCTCGAGCTGGGTGACATCGGCGGTGTAATAGCGGTAGCCCTTTTCGAGGCGCAGGGAATCAAGCACCTTGTACCCGCCAACCTCTATCCCAAACTCCTGACCGGCTCTCATGAGCGCATCCCAGACAAGGGTGGCCCGGTCATAGGGGATATAAAGCTCCCATCCCAGCTCACCAACATAGCTCACCCGCTGAGCCCAAATAGAAACCCCGTTGATGTGGATCATCTTGGCGTGCAGATATGGTAAGGCATTATTTGAAATATCATCTGTTGTGAGCTGTTCAAGTACCGCGCGTGCCTTCGGCCCCCACAAAGCCAGGCAGGCCCACTCCTGGGTGATATCACGCACCGTTACCGCACCGTCCTGAGCCTGCACGTGCATCCTGAGCCAGGCAAGGTCATTCCCGATGAAGGCCGAGCCGGTGATGACCATGAAACGATCGTTGGCAAGGTGTGAAATGGTCAGGTCGGCTTCCACACCCCCGCGCGCGTTCAGGAACTGGGTATAGATCGCCGAGCCCACGGGTCTGTCAATATCGCTATCTGCGACACGCTGTAATAATTGCAAGGCGCCTTCACCACTCACTTCGACCTTGCCAAAGGAGGTCAGGTCAAACAAGGTCACGTTTTCGCGCGTCGCCTGGTGCTCCTTGCCGACGCGCTCAAAATAAGGTGGGCGATTCCAGCCCCACTTGCGCTGGTCAGCCCCCATCCGGCGCCAGGGTTGACCAGGCTCAAAATAGTTGACCCGCTCCCAGCCAAATTTCTCACCAAAGACCGCGCCCATTTCCTGCAGGCGGTAGTGGACTGGGCTGATGCGGTGTGGTCGAGCCCACTCATTCTCATCATTGGGGAAGCGCAAACGATAATAATATTTGACGCCTTCACGCGTCCTTTCGGCTGCGTATTCTGGATTGGTGTAGTAGTTGCCAAAGCGGGTCGCACGGTAAGCATAGATATCCAGGGTCGGCTCGCCCCCCACAATCCACTCTGCCATCAGCTTGCCAATCCCGCCTGCCCCCCCATAGCCATTCAGTGACATACCTGCTGCGATCCACATGCCCCGTACACCTGCCATCGGTCCAAGCATAGGCTGGCAATCTGGGGTATATGCCCCCGGATGGCAGACCAGGGTGATGATCCCGGCCTGGTCGAGGAACGGGATGCGCCGGATAGCGCCTTCCAATAGTTGCTCAAAGCGACCATAATCCCCTAGCAGGGTGGTCCCGCCGTGCTCCCAGGGAACCCCGTCGATCCAGCGTGCCAGCGGGTCCGGCTCGTAGCCCCCGATCACCAGGCCGCCTGCTTCCTGACGCATGTACACCAGATTGTCCGGGTCACGCAGGCAGGGGGTGGTGGCAGGAAACTCATGACCGCCGACCGCTTTCAAGGCGATGTGCTGGTGATCCACGGGTGTGGTGGGGATGTGCAACCCAGCCATCGCCGCCACCTGGGGTGCCCACATCCCGGCTGCATTGACCACCACCTCGGTGCGGATGGGACCATGATCCGTAAGCACACGCTTAATTTCACCCTGGGGAGAAAGCTCAAACCCGCTCACGCGCACACAGGTATTGACCTCCACCCCCATCTCCTTTGCCAGGCGCACCATCGTGGTGGTGGTGGTATATGGATCCAATTGCCCATCACGCGGCAGGTAAATCGCACCGAACAGGTTTTCCTTGCTCAGCTGGGGCATGATACGCAGGGCTTCCTCCGGCGAGATGATCTCCACCTCCATGCTAATGGCCTTGGCACGGCTCACGCTCCGGCGTAATTCCTTTAGCTGGTCCGGGGTGGAAGCCACGCGCAAGCTACCCACGTGGTCAAAGAGGCGGAGACCGCTGTAAAGCTCTATGCTGTACTTGCGGAATTGCATTAAGGTTTCCGAGGTGGCAAATTGCGTCACCAGCCCGGCTGCGTGGGAAGATTCTCCGCTGGCGATCTCACCTTTTTCGCATAGCACCAGGTCTGTCCATCCTAGCTTCGCCAGATGATAAGCAGTATTCGCTCCAACAATTCCCCCACCAATGATGACAACGCGTGCCTGATCTTTCATCTATCCATTCCACCCTTCAAAGGAATTAGGTGTTAAATTTGCTAAAGGGGTAAGTATTTCCACTGAATGAGAGGCTAATGACTCAATCGTCGAAGGATCGATTTGAGCATCTGTGATCAATTTGTCAATCTCATCGATGGTGGCAATTTGAAAGTTGGAAACCACGCCCCATTTGGTGTGATCAGCAACAATAAACACCTCCCCTTTGGTGCGTTCTATCATCAGCTTGATCACCTCCGCTTCAGCATTTGAAGGGACGGTACACCCGTGCATCAGGCTGATCCCATCCACGCCCAGGATCGCCTTGTCGGCGTATACCTGCCGCAGGTTATCGATCGCAAAGCGACCCGCAACCGAATTGGAACGCGGCTGAAACTCTCCTCCGATCAGGTATTGAATGAAGCCTGCCTCTCCAATCTCAAGGGCGGCATAAAGATTATTGGTGAATACGGATATACCGGCACCCCCACGAATATGGCGGATCACCTGCGCCGTGGTCGTACCGCTGTTAATAAATACAACCTCTCCATCCTGGATTAGCGAGGCTGCCAATTCACCGATCAGGCGTTTTTCCTCCGGATTGGAGGCTGCGCGCTGCATATATTCAGGCTCAAGGGTCATCCTCTGGCTTAGTATTGCTCCCCCATGGGTTCGTTCCAGGCAGCCTTCTCGTTCCAACCACTCCAGGTCTCTTCGCACGGTCGCTTCGGAGGCATCCAGCATTTTATACAATTCGTCCATCCGGACAATTTTATGGATTGCCAGATATTCCTGGATGCGCTCTCGCCGTTGAGCTGGAATGAGAGATTTACTCATTAATTTCGCATATCAATAACTGACCACTGGTGAAGGAAATTGAATGATTGCTAGCAGATTATAAAAGAATCTGAAGAAATTTGCAAGATTCTGCTTTTTTAATTATAATGCGTGGGGTAAATTCCCTCAGTGTACCAATTCGTCACCCTGGGTCAACCACAGGCTAACTCGTAGATATCAGCACAGGAGAAGGGTATGTTAAGTAGTTCTGTCGGGATGGGTGAGCAAGATCATGCGGAGCGTGAAAAGTTCGAAAATGAGTTGAAGCGCATTCTTAAAGCCAGCAGTGATGCTGGCATTATTATGCGTGTGATCGGGTCGTTGGCGTTTCAATTGCATTGCCCGAAATTTGGATATCTTCAAGCCGAGCTAGGCCGTGCCTATACCGATATCGATTTTGCCGCCTACCAGAGACAAACCAAGGAAATCCAGGTATTAATGGTCGGCCTGGGTTACCGTGAAAACCGCGAGGTCTTTATCGTCTCCGAAGGTGATCGTGCCATTTTCGAAAGGACTGACATCGGAATACACATCGATGTATTCTATGAAAAACTCGCTTTCAGCCATGTGATCCATTGGAATAATCGCCTGGAAGTCGATAACCCGAGCATTCCCCTGGCAGAGATGCTGCTCGAAAAAATGCAAATCGTGAAGATCAATGAAAAAGATGTCATCGACACCATCATGCTGCTGCTCGAACATCCGCTGGGTGATAAAGATCATGAGACCATCAACATCAAGTATATTGCCGGGCTTTGTAGCGCTGACTGGGGCCTTTGGCGCACAACCACGATGAACCTGGACAAGGTACGCCAGCTTACCCAGGGGTACGCGCAACTCACCCTCGAACAAAAAGAAAAAATCAATAGCCAGGTTAAATCGGCATTGACCCACATCGAGCAAACCCCCAAATCCCTTGCCTGGCGGTTACGGGCCAGGGTGGGTGACCGTGTGAAATGGTATAAAGATGTGGATGAAGTCCAATAAGAGGAGCCGGTGATGAAAAAACTTGTCCGCGATTTGATGCATCCAGGGTTGCATATCTGCAACAGAAGCGCCACACTGGGTCAGGTGGCATCCCTGCTGACCCAATACCATGTACATGCCCTGGTCGTGGTCGACCAGGATAATCAACCCCAAGGTATTATTTCCGATTATGATCTGCTGGCCGGAGAATGGCTCGCAGCTGACCCGCGCGGTCTGGCTACTATGCGCCAGCTGACGGCTGGCGAACTCATGTCCTCTCCCATACAATCCGTCGAAGAGGATGTGGCATTGAAAACTGCTGCCCATATTCTAATTGAAAAAGATATTAATCGCCTCCTGGTCACAAAAAAAGGTAAAGCTGTAGGGGTCATCTCAGTCTCCGATTTTGTTTCCAGTATCGCCCAGGTTGAAAAACCTCTCCGGGAGACGGTTGCCGATGTGATGTCGGATGCAATTTTGGTGTGTCGCGACAAAACTCCCCTCACCTCTGCCGCCCGTACCATGACCCAGGCTGGTTGGCGTTCAGTACTGGTGGTGAACGCGAAAGGCAAGCCAAAGGGTGTTGTCAGTGGTAAAGACTTATTACCGTATGTGGTCAATGGTGTTGATAAAAAAATGACCGTGAGCGACATCATGCATCCTGCTCTGTCGATTGATATGCATGCCCACCTGCGTGAAGCTGCGGATTTGATGATCCAAAAACATCATCATCGCCTGGTGGTAATTGACCAGGAAAATCCACAAGCTTTCCCCTTGGGCATTATCTCTTCCTTTGATATTGTGGCAGAGATGGCTAAACCCGATTCAATCTGGCAGAAATAGGCCTGCACTCAGATAATCGCCACACAAGTGGATAACCTATGTGCGATAACGCATTAGTTGATCGAGAACGTCGAGTATGACCCTTACTCTGCAGGAGGCAATTGCACGCGTGCCATATTGGGCAGCTGCCAGTGATTTAAAAGCCAGCCCTCTGGGAGGTGGAATTACCAATAACAATTTCCGCATCGATGTAGGCGGGGAATCTTTTGTCCTGCGCATCGTTGGGGCTTGCACAGAGCTCCTGGGGATCCATCGAGAATACGAGTATGCGGCCAACCTGGCAGCCGGAAAGATCGGCATCGCCCCCGAAGTATATTATTTTATCCAGCCGGAAGGCTACCTCGTTACCCGCTTCATCGATGGGCGGGCAATCCCGCCTGAAGAGATGCGCCAACCTGAAAACATCCTCCGTGTGATGCAGGCTGTGCGGAAAATCCACACCATGCCAGACATTCCAGGCACATTTGATGCGTTTCGCGTCGTCCGAGATTATACGGAAATTGCCCAGCACTACCAGGTCGCCTTGCCTCAAAACTATGACTGGCTGATCGAGCGTATCCAGGATGCGGAGAAAGCCATCTCCACTCACCCCCTGAAGCCGTGCCCGTGCCATAATGATTTGCTGAATGCCAATTTCCTCAGCCGTGGTCAGCTCTATATTCTGGATTGGGAATATGCCGGCATGGGTGACGCTTTTTTTGATCTGGCAAATTTTTCCGACCATCATAATCTCACTGACGAGCAGGATCGCTGGATGCTGGAGTGTTATTTAGGTGGGGAGATTCTGCCCCAGCATTGGGCACATTTACAGATTATGAAAATCATGTCCGATCTGCGGGAAGCCACCTGGCATCTTGTCCAGATTGGTTTATCGAAGCTCGTTTTTAATTCCCGTGAATATACCGGTAAGTTTTTCAGTCGCCTCATGGAGAACATCCATAACCTACATTGGTCTAAATATCTTACGGAGGTAAGTGAAAATGTCTAATCTTCCCACTCATGCTCAAGTTATCATCATTGGTGGTGGCGTCGGAGGGTGCAGCATTGCCTACCATCTCACCCTCATGGGCTGGAAAGATGTCGTTATCCTCGAACGACATGAGTTGACGAGTGGCTCAACCTGGCACTCTGCCGGCCTGGTCGGACAGATGCGCTCAGATGTGAACCTGACCCGCATGATGCACTACAGTACTGAGTTATATCGCAAGCTAAAAAAAGAGACCGAGCAGGATACGGGTTGGCGTGAAGTGGGTGGGTTACGCCTGGCCTCTTCCGCTGAACGGATGGAGGATATCAAGCGGCTGGTCGGAATGGCGAAGTCCTTCGGCGTGCCTATGGAGTTGATCTCCCCCAAGCAGGCGTATGATCTCTTCCCCATCATGAACATGGAGGGCGTGGTTGGTGCCGCCTATACCCCGAATGATGGCGTGATTGACCCGACTGGGTTGACCAACGCTCTGGCTATCGGAGCCAAGCGGCGCGGTGCCCGCATCTTTACGGATACAAATGTGGAAAAGATCAGCCTGAAGAACGGGTGCGTCAATGCCGTGGTAACGGATCAGGGCACGATCGAAACGGAGGTCGTGGTGAACGCCGCCGGTCAGTGGGGCGGTGAAATCGGCAGGATGGTCGGTCTCAGCTTGCCCATCGTTCCCATGGCTCACCTTTACATTATCACCAGGCCTATCGAAGGCGTGGGACATGACTTCCCCACCCTGCGCGACCCCGATTTGTTGGTTTACTGGCGCGAGGAGGTTGGCGGTTTGGTAACGGGTGGATACGAGCGCAACCCAGCTCCGTTTGGATTAGGTGGCATCCCGCGCGATTTTAAATATAAACTCTTGCCGCCCGATTGGGAGCGCTTTACTCCGCTAATGGAGAATTCCATCAAGCGTGTGCCTGCAGTCGAAACGGCTGAGGTCATCCAGCTGCTCAATGGACCCGAAGGCTTTACACCCGACGGTGAGTTTCTACTGGGACCCACCTCTGTGAAAGGGTTTTGGGTAGCCTGCGCCTTTTGCGCCCATGGCTTGGCAGGCGCAGGTGGCATCGGGAAGACCATGGCAGAATGGATCATCGATGGGCATCCTGAGTGGGATGTGTGGCGGCTGGATATGCGTCGTTTCGGCTCCAACTACAATAGCCAGGATTACACAGTCGCCCGTACTATCGAAACCTACACCCAATATTACGATATCCATTACCCCGGTGAGGAGCGTCTCTCCCGGCGAGGTCTGCGCCTCTCACCGACCTATAGCCGCCTGCAGGCGTTGGGCTGCCAATTTGGTGAGAAGACCGGCTGGGAGCGCCCAAACTGGTTCAAGCCCTATGAAGAAAAGGCACGCCATGGTCATGAACCAAAAGGTTGGTCACACCACAACTGGTCGCGCGCCATTGGCTATGAACACCTGATGACGCGCCAGAACGCGGGTCTATTCGATGAAACCTCTTTTAACAAATTCGAAGTGCGTGGTCCAGGTGCGCTCTCCTTCCTAAACCATGTGTGCGCCAATGACATCGATCAACCGGTCGGGACGATCATCTATACGCAATGTTTGAACAAGCGCGGTGGCATCGAGTGTGACTTTACCGTCACCCGCCTGGCTGAGGACCGCTTCTTTATCATCACCGGCACTGCCTTTGGACAGCATGACCTCTCCTGGCTCTCGTTGAACAAGCCAGAGGATGGGACGGTAACCATTGACGATGTCAGCTCCTCCTACGTCTGTCTGGGTTTGTGGGGTCCCAAAGCACGTACAATCCTGTCAAAGGTCACCAAAGCAGATGTATCCAACGCGGCTTTCCCATATATGACCGCACAACAGCTCATGATCGGCGATGTGCCGACCCTGGCTTCACGTGTGACCTATGTGGGCGAGCTGGGCTGGGAATTTTATTGCCCCATGGAATATGGTCTAAGCTTATGGGATACACTTTGGGAAGCCGGGCTGCCTGAAGGCATGGTGGCGGCTGGCTACAAAGCCATTGACTCTTTGCGGCTCGAAAAGGGCTACCGCTACTGGAGCAGTGAAATCACCCCGGATTATACTCCCCTGGAAGCTGGGCTGGGCTTTGCGATCAAGTTGAATAAACCGGATTTCATTGGAAAAGAGGCTCTGCTCAAGCAAAAAGAAGCTGGCCTTTCACATAAATTGTGTTGCATGACCCTCTCTGACAGCCGTATGATCGCCCTGGGTAAGGAAACCATTCGAACGAAGGATGGAAATGTGATCGGTTGGGTTGCCTCCGGTGGATATGGCTACTCTGTAGATAAAAGCATTATTTTTGCTTACCTGCCAATCGAATACACTAAAGCAGGTACAGAACTTGAGGTAGAATTCTTCGCAGAACAAGTCGGTGCACTGGTTGTACAGTCACCGTTATGGGATCCAAAAGGAGAGAGAATAAAGTCATAACCAGTGAAGCGGGGCACAACACCAAGCTGCGACGCGCCTGAGGCCCGAAGGAGGTTTAACCAATGTACGAGAGTGCCGTTGAACGCTTAGCAAGAACCCATCGCGATTTGGAAATCTGGTGGGACTCGTCTCCTCTAGTTTACAATCAATGGGTTCGGAAAATGGTGAACACTACTGACACATCGCGTAAACCAATGTTGGAAGAACAACTTGCCAGGTTGTATAACGCCGAAGTCCCCAGCCAGAGCATTTTTCGAGGTTGCACGACCAACCCACCTCTATCCTGGCAAGCGGTACAAAGCGATCTTAAGTTCTGGGGTCAGTGGATCGATGACCTGCTACAGAGCAACTCCAACTTTGCGCTCAAGGAACTCACCTGGTTGATGTACAAGGAAGTGGTTAAAAGAGGCGCTGAGATGTACATGCCTATCTTCGAGGCCTCCAGGGGGCGTTTCGGTTGGATCTCCGGCCAGCTGGATCCCCGTCTCTTCACGGAAACGGAACAGATGATCCACGATGCTGAGGAATTGAGTGCTCTTGCCCCCAACGTGATGATTAAAGTACCCGCCAGCATGCAGGGCATCGAGGTGGTCAAAATCTTGACCTCGAAGGGAATCGCCACGAACACCACCGTTTGTTTTACCTTACCTCAGATCCTGGCATCGGCCAATGCGGCCATGAAAGGGATCAAGCTCGCTGAACAAAATAAGGTCGACCTGAGCCAATGGCGGGCTGTCATCACCATGATGATCGGGCGGTTGACAGATCAAAAAACCTTGGACCTACAGGCGGAGAGGCGCAACATCCAATTATCATGGTCGGATAAGCACTGGTTCGGGATTGCCGTTTTCCGGCGTGCTTATCGCATTCTGACCGAAGGAGGCTATGCCAGCAAGATGCTTGCTTGCTCTATGCGGGTCGGTTCCCTAGTGGCGGGGAAGATGAGGTTTTGGGATATGGAAAAACTTGCTGGAGGTGATATCGTATACACCTGTCCGCCTTATGTCCTGGAGCCACTCTTCGAGATCGGCGATGAACTTAGTTTCCAACCCGAAATTGATGAATCCGTGCCTGATCAGATAATGGATAAGTTGCTGAAGATCCCCTTCTGTATTCAAGCCTACGACCCGAATGGGTTAGATCTCGAACAGTTCAATGATCATCCTTCCACTCTCAGCACGGTGGAGGCCTTCTCAAAAGGTTTTACTGGCCTTGAGGGATTCATCCGTGATAGAATGACTGCGCGCCAGTAGAAGAAAAAATATGATTTTCTTAAGTGCTCATTATCAAAATATATCATAATCCGGAGGCTAATATGTCAATAGTTAATGCGAAAGAAATCATGGTGGAAGCTGCCAAAGGGAAATATGCCGTTGGCGCTTTCAACATCACCGACCTGAACCAAATGGAGGGTGTTGTCGAAGCAGCAATCGCTAAGCATTCACCCTTGATCATTCAAACTTCGGTAAAACCGTCCAAGTTCCTAGGCGTCGATGTGCTGGTGGCGATTTACCGAACCATCGCCACTTCTGCACCCATCCCCATCTGCCTGCATCTGGATCATTGCACAGAGGTCGACCATTGCAAGAAGTGCGCGGATGCCGGTTACACCAATATCATGATTGACGCCTCCAAGCAGTCGTATGAAGAGAATATCCGCCAAACCAAGGAAGTCGTCGATTACTGTCACAAGCTCGGTAAAATCTCGGTCGAGGGCGAACTGGGTACTGTCAGTGGAGTGGAAGATCAGATTAAAGTCGCGGAGGACGAGACACAGCTGGCAAACCCCAAGCAGGCCGTTGAGTTTGTCGAGCGCACCGGACTGGATATCTTTGCCCCTGCCATCGGCACTGCCCATGGAGTTTATAAGACCAAGAACCCCAAGGTGGATTTCGAGCGCCTGGGTATGATCAACCAATTACTCAATGGCAAGACGATAAAAACACCTTTGGTCGTCCATGGTGGCACGGGGCTGCCCGAAGATTATATAAAGAAGCTGATCGAAATGGGCGGGGCAAAGTTCAACGTGTCCACGGAGCTGAAGCGCACCATGATCGACGCCCAATACGGGTATATAAGCGGTCACCGTGAGGAATACGATCCTGGAAAAGTCGACGATGCGGTCAGGAAAGCCATCCGTGACGCTGTCGGTCATTGGATCGACATGCTCGGTAGTGCCGGAAAGGCATAAACCAAAATCAATATCGTTGCGAACCGTGATGGACAGCTACCTGTCCCCACTCTTTGCCCTAAATACTATACATTTGAAGAGGAGTTTAATATTGATATGAAAAAGGTAGAAGATTATTTTGTACCCTGGGTGAAAGGCATTCCGATGTACGTGTCCGGACATATCGAGCTAGCTTGGAGAAAGCCTGAGCTGCATCGCATGATGTCCAACGAGAACCCTAACCCTCCATCGGAGAAAGTGTTGGAAGCGCTCATCAAGTATGCCAAAATGTCCAACCGTTACCCCGACCAGGGGTTAGTGGTACGCGGCAAGATCGCCGAGATTAATCATTTGAGCGGTCCAGAGAATGTGATGCTCGGCAACGGCTCCAGCGAAGTCTACGACAACATCTTCCGCTGCTTCCTGGCTCCTGGGGAGGAAGTCATCCAGCATACGCCATGCTTTGGCATCTACAAGCTGCGTGGCACCATCCTGGGTGGCAAAATGGTGTCTGTACCCATGATCTACAAGGATAACTACCTGCATTACGATGCTCCCGGGATCCTCAAAGCCATCACCGATAAGACCAAGATTATTGTCATCGCCAATCCCAACAACCCCACCGGCAATTTTATGGATGCTGGGGATTTTGTGCGCCTCGCTGAGACAGGCATCCCATTCATTATTGACGAGGCTTATGTCGAGTATGCTGGGTTAAAGCTATCTCAAATTGAGCTGATCAAGAAATATAAAAACGTGATCATTACCCGCACCCTCTCCAAAGCCTACGGATTGGCTGGTTTACGTTTCGGTTATGCCGTGGGTGATAAAGATGTGATCGGGCAAATCTCGGCCGCCCTGTTACCTTGGAACGTGGGCACCATCCCGATGTGGGCTGCGCTGACAGCCCTGGAAGATACCGAGGCACTTGATTTCAGGGTAAAGTATAACAATGCTGAGGTGGATTACATCACCGAAGCACTCAGTGAAGTCCCAAATCTGGTGGTATTTCCTTCCAAAGCCAACTACATCCTCTTCGACTGTGGCGCAACGGGCAAGAAGGGCAAGGACGTTGTTGCCTACGCTGAACAAAAGGGCCTGATCTTCCGCCCGGAAAACGAAAAATATGGCAGTGACGGCTGGTTCCGCATTACCATCGGCACAAAGGAAGAAAACCGCATGGCTGTGGAAGTGGTGCGTGAATTTTTAACCAAAAATGATTTACATCATCCCTCACGGTCCAGGTGACCTCAGGGGTTTTACCAAATGTGGAGGCAAAGCATGGGAAAAATAAAAGCTGTATTCTTCGACCAGGACGGTGTGATCATCGACACTGAGCGTGATGGGCATCGCGTTTCCTTCAATTTAACCTTCAAGGAATTTGGCTTTACCGACCAGTGGAGTGTGGATTATTACCACGATCTGCTTCAGATTGCCGGGGGTAAGGAACGCATGAAGCATCATCTACTAACCAAGGGGTTTAGCAAGCCCGTACCTCCCGAACAGGTGGACGATCTCATCAAGGATATGCACAAACGCAAGACAGCCATCTTTGTCGAGCTGATCGAGTCCGGCAAACTACCCTTACGCTCTGGTATCCATCGCTTCATGAAAGAAGCCATGCAAGCAGGACTGAAGATTGGTGTATGCACCACGTCCAATGAGCAGGCTGCGAAAGCGATTACCGGAAAAATCCTCTCGGACATTAAATTCGATATCGTGCTGGCAGGTGATGTGGTAAGCAAGAAAAAACCTGATCCAGAGATCTACAATCTGGCCCTAAGCCGCACCGGTCTGAGACCCAATGAGGTTATTGTGGTCGAAGATTCAAAGAACGGCGTGCTGGCTGGAAAAGCTGCTGGCATGCATGTGATCGTGACCACCAATTACTACACCGAGAAGGAGGATGTCAGCAGCGGGGATATCATTGTCACCTGTTTGGGCGACCCCGATGGTGAGAAAGGGCATCTGACCAAAGGTGGTAAAAGCCTGAAGTTCGATGGCGTTCTGCATATCGATCAGGTGGTCGAGTACTTCTCAAAATAACATGGGAACATATCCCGGGTAAGACGATGAGGGCGCAAAGGTAAAACTTTACGCCCATTGATTTCTTTATATAGGAAAAGCCCATATGTCCGACGAGCTGCTCGATATTGTCAATGATAAGGATGTTGTCATTGCTCAGGAATTGAGATCCACCGTCCATCGCCTTGGCCTTCAGCATCGAGGTGTTCACGTTTTCCTGGTCACACCTCAGGGTAAGCTGCTTGTGCAACAACGTGGCCGGCAGCAGGAGACTTTCCCCCTGGCACTCGATTGTTCGGTCTCGGAGCATGTCAAAGCCGGCGAAAAATACCAGCAGGCAGCCGATCGTGGGCTGTTGGAAGAGTTGGGCATCAATTTCGTCCACATTCACCCATTGATTAAATTTAAAATGGTTTATGGGCCCAATGATTTTGAGATGTGCGTGCTCTATGAGGGTCGCGTGGATCCGGCTCAAGTCTGCTTCAATCCACTCGAAGTGAATGGAATTGCCTGGTACGATTTGGAAGAACTGGAGGCGCTCTTCCAAGGTGGTAAGACAGCATTTAGTGGTTGGTTTGTACAACTCCTGAATTGGTACCTGCGCAAGCCTTCAGAGTTGAAGATACTAAGGTGCTATAAGCACGACCGTCTTTTGTTACCTATGAGCAAAAAAAGACAGTGAATTTTTTCGTAAACGGGGGAGATTATTCTAATGGATGACTAGGCTCAATAACCAGTATAAACCCGCTGCCACTAGGGCGGAGGCTGGGATGGTCAGCAGCCAGGCAGTGGCAAGATCACGCGCCACTCCCCAGCGGACCTTGTTCATTCGCTGCGCCCCTCCCACACCCATGATGGACGCACTGACCACTTGCGTGGTACTTACTGGCCCTCCAAGCAGGGAGGCGCCCAGGATAACGATAGCTGAGGAAAGCTGTGAAGTAAAGCCATCCACGGGTCTGATTTTATACATCCTGCCACCCAGCGTGCGGATCAAGCGCCATCCGCCGACAGCCGTACCCGCAGCGATCATCGAGGCGCAAAGGATGATAACCCACAGCGGGACGGCAAAAACCTTCAAATAACCTGCCGTGACGAGAGCCAGGGTGATAATGCCCATGGTCTTCTGGGCATCGTTAGTGCCATGACTGAGCGCCAGGGTAATGCCGGTCACAATCTGGCTACGTTTAAACCAACGATTAATGCTCGGTTTAGCGTTCCAAAATATCATCAGGATGAGTTTTAACAGGATCCATCCAACCACAAAACCAATGATGGGGGAGGTGAACAAGGCAATCAGTATCTTGCCTAATCCATTCCATTCAATTGCCTGCCATCCAGCATCCATCACCACTGCGCCGATGATACCGCCGATTAAAGCATGGGAAGAACTGCTCGGAAAACCCAGGTACCAGGTCAATAAATCCCACAGGATGGCACTACACAACGCAGCCAGGATCACTACATTATTAATGCTAGTAGAGGCTACGACTTCATTACCGATTGTCGTCGCTACCGCAACCCCAAAAATAAATGGTCCTAAAAAATTAGCTACAGCTGTAACTCCCAGTGCAACCCGCGCAGAAAATGCCCGTGAAGAGATCATCGTGGCAACCACATTGCTGGAATCGTGAATACCGTTCATGAAATCGAAAGCCAGACCCAGCAAGATCACGCTAATGAGAATTAACGACATTGATATTCTCTCTATTGCTATCCAAATTTAACCACAATATCGGCAATTACATTGGCGGCTTCATCGCCGCGGTCAGCCGCGTTGCTCAGGTGACGGTAAACCTCACGTAGCTTCATCATTTTGATCACATGTTTGATGTCCTCTGCACCTTTAAACAAGTCAGCTAGCGCTTCGCGGTATACAGCCTCCACCCGGTTTTCGAGCGCTTTGGCACGCTGGGCATGATCATTGGCGACTGCCGGATGCTCTTCCAGGCAATTTACCGCCATGAACAGCTCATAAGCCGCATCTCTCAGCAGAGAGGCGATATTCTGCATATACGAAGTCGGTGCCACTTTTAAAATTTCCATTTCACTCACCGTGCTATAAGCATAATCCAAGACGTCGTCAATCGTGCGGGAGAGCATAAAAATGTCTTCCCGATCAAATGGGGTGACAAAGGTCCGATTTAATTCGTCGATTAATATCCTACGCGCTTCATCGGCCTCTTTTTCCTTGGCGGTCAAGAGATCTGAGGCAGCCGTGTCCTGAGAGCTCAAATAAGCTTTCAGGGCATCCAGACCCTCCAGGGTGAGTTTTGCCTGGTTTTGAATAAGGTTAATGAATAAGTTGGGGCGTTTCTTAAATATTTTATTCATTTGTTATCTTCCTTTACACACCGATATTCAAATGAGAGGTGAAGAGTCATTTGGAAATGACAAATATTTCCCGAGTATATCATAGGAGAGAATATAGCAACTTCAGTATTTTGCTGGCGTCATTGATTGGCTAATTTCTCAACCATGGGTAACGCACTGACTCACGTCAACACCTGCAGGAATTATACCAATATGATCGTCATCCCCAGCGTGGAGAGCATGGAGTTACCGCTGCGTGCATTTAACTAACCCATCACCAAGACCTCCAGCACACAGATATACCTGATCAATGTGTGGAAGCTCATGGATGTCTCCAAGAATACCATACTTCACCATAGGTTGCTTCGATGAAATCCAACATTCCCAGTACCGTCTGGATGGAGGCTGATCTCCTGAAACTCATTGCTTCCAACCCGCTCAAGTTCGCGCTGGGCAGCCAGTGGGAATACTCGAATTCCAACTATATTCTTCTGGGCATGATTGCTGAACAAGTCACCGCTCGAGGGTTTCTTCAAACCTCTGGATGCCTCGGATCAAGCTGAATTCGAAAGAACTACACTGGAAGGATGTGTATTACCAATTGAGAAAAAATATTTAGAGAAGAAGGGGATAAGAGTACTTTCATAAAATAGTGTCTGCTTTTTGCGAATTCACGGTAACCAATATCATCTCTCAACATTGAGATATAATACACTTTATACTTTTTCAGCTCATCAACGCGGGTAAATCACAAGCATCAAATAAGACGCCCTGCTTCGTTTTTCCGTCATGAAAAGCGTCGGTATGTCAAGAATTTGCATCAGCAAGACCATCGGCCGCTTGGCAGCTTTAGGATTGCTGATTTTGTCGTCGCTGAGACCTTGGTTTGCCGATGCTCATCCAGCTACAGAGGCAACGTGTACCGCGCCTCTTGTCTGGTTGGGTGAGGGACATTGCGCATGCTTAGTATCTCTCATTAAGCATTACAGGCAAGTAAGTACAGGTAGTGGTTTCGTCTGGTGGTTAGGCTTACCGCCATTGCTGCCAATTCTCTTCACATTACTTCTTTTCCTTGGCAGAAATCACCGCTTCCTGTGGTATTTTCACCTGACGGGATGGTTTTTGGTTGCCGTTTACTCACTCTTTTGGTTCATCATAGGATGGTCTTGGTTATTCTTAAGCTGGCCTTCGAACAAGGTACTTTTTCTGTGGGGTGCCGGGCTTTGTGGTGCAGTGGCTGTCTCGCTGTTGACATGGGAAATACGGACAGGTAATCACCAACCAAATTAAGACCTAATGCTATTTCTATAGTATCTTATCTGCCTCGGACAACAAGACAACGTCACTTAATCCCTTCTTTGAGCATAGAGCGGCTCGAACGAAGTCCCCTTGTGGAATCCACACCCCCTGCGGGTGAAGCAACCAACAAGCGATTAAACAAAAAGTGAGCGTGGAGCGGCTCGAATTCAACACCCCCTAGGGTGCGGCAACCAATTAGTCGTTAAACAATCTGTGAGCGTGGAGCGGCTCGAACGCTCAACCAATGGCTTAAAAGGACGATTGGGAAAAGGGGCTTCTCCCATCCAATGTCCTGCTGTATCAACCTAATCCTTTGGATGACTTATGAGGCGAGTACATTGGATGAGTTTATCACAGTTCTGTCAACAGTTTGGTGTCCAATGGATTCGATTCATATTGACTTGAAGATTGGTACTTTGTTCAAATCCATTGTACCACTTGACGACCAAGGTTACGACAGTATTGATATTGGATTGGGACCAAGGATCTCTGGATTATGAGCAACGATCCTGCCAAGTGCACTATAGACCCTCAGTCTCCCATTTATAGCCTGGCCCGTTGATGTTCGGTTCTGCCGAACCCAGCGATAAAATGGGGTTGATTTTGCTAAATGACATTTTACCAGACATTCACTGATCATGTAGATAAGGCGCTAAAATCTACCCCAACCGCCAGGGCCGATAATCTAGCACCTCCACGGACAGGTTTATGTGGCTTGCTCCTAACTCAGGAGTTGGACTGTTGTGGTCATGACCATGCAGATTGAGCGCTCCCGCCTCGAGGGGTAGGATGGGGCGGTGCGAGAAGATCAGGGTCAATCCTGAGGGAAGGTCCATACGATATGGATCTGACACCAGGGTGATACCCAGTCGCTGATAAAAACAGTATGAAAGCTGCTGCCCTCAGTTGTCACATGGCATGCCTGAGCATAGACTACTGTATGAGCGGAAAACTGTCTGCTATAAAAATATCGCTCATTTATGTAGTATGATGAGGCAGAAAACGTGACTGAGCTTTTGTATAAACTTGTACAGGGTAGTCTATCATTACAACGCAAAGTCGGGTGAGAGAGTAGCCAGTTGAGCGAATTATAATTTGCGATGAGAGTGATAAGCGACGAAATTTCGTTTTTGGTAGTAGCGGTCACGCAGCAAGGCAGCAGAAACGTCAAAGACGGGTGTAGGCAAGACACTGGCACGCAAAAACCAGATCTGGTAGAGCCTGAGAGCAGGAGCAAGTTGCTGAAAGCGGATTCTCAAGCGAACCAGGAAATGATGAGCAAGAGAGACGAAGAGCATATGATGGTGCCAACTCAACCAACTACGTATCTCGTAATGGTCAAAGCCGACTTCGCATTTGGCTTCTTCGAAGATGGTCTCAATTGGCCAGCGCATGCCACTGATCCGCAAGAACTCGCTCAAGGGCGTGTTAGCAGGGCCGTTGCTGAAGTAGTATTTGATCAGGTAGGGTCGTCGAGATTACGGCGGATGATCAGCCAGAGCTCACCTGCTAATTTGAAGGAAGCTTTTGCGTTCGCGAATCAAGTCGATGCGGGTGTAGTCAAGATTAACGAGCCAACCACGGGTCTCACGCTCAACGCTCCCTTCGGCAGATTCAAACAATCGAGCGCCAACACCTTCAAAGAACAGGGACAAGCCGCGCTGGATTTTTATACCCGGACGAAAACAATCTATGTCAACCATGGATAAACTGTTTGACGACATCTTCGACGTTCAGACCCACGCTTCGGGTCCTGCGGGACGCCTGCCTCTCCAACCCGATTTTTTAATGGACGCCCCCAGCGGACACATCTTCGGCTGGACGCAGGACGCGGCCATGGGATGGAGTTCAGCCGACCTCGGCAAAGACGAATATCTCATCCTGAGCACACAGGGTGGCATCCGTGCAGAAGATGGCTCCCCCATTGCCCTCGGCTATCACACAGGACATTACGAAGTAGGTCTACTCGCGCAGGCTGCAGCCAGTGAATTCAAACAACACAACGCTATTCCCTTTGCAGGCTTCGTCAGCGATCCATGCGATGGACGTACGCAAGGCACCTCAGGCATGATGGACAGCCTCGCCTATCGCAACGATGCTGCGACTGTCCTGCGCAGACTCATCCGTTCGTTGCCGACACGCAGAGGCGTGCTCGGCATCGCCACCTGCGACAAGGGTCTGCCCGCGATGATGATCGCACTCGCTGCACAAAAGTCCCTGCCATGCGTCATCGTCCCCGGCGGTGTGACGTTGCTTCCGGAGCAAGGCGAAGATGCAGGGAAAATCCAATCGCTCGGCGCACGTTTTGTGCATGGATTGATCACCCTTGAAGAAGCTTCCGACTTGGGATGCCGTGCCTGTGCATCGCCGGGGGGCGGCTGCCAATTCCTCGGAACAGCGGCGACCGGTCAGGTTGTAGCAGAGGCGCTGGGATTGGCTGTGACGCATTCCGCTTTGGCACCGTCGGGTCAGGAAATCTGGCTCGACGTGGCAAAGCGATCCGCGCGTGCATTGATGGAGATGTCAGCGCAAAACCTCACCACCAGCGACATTCTCACGGAAGACTCCATCCACAACGCCATGGTCACACACGCCGCGTTTGGCGGAAGCACAAATTTACTGTTGCACATCCCTGCAATTGCGCATGCTGCGAAACTCCCGCGCCCCGCCGTGGACGATTGGTCACGCGTCAATCGCTCCACGCCACGTTTGGTGGATGTAATCCCCAACGGACCAACAGGCTATGGAACCGTGCAGGTCTTCCTTGCAGGCGGTGTGCCTGAAGTGATGCTGCATTTGCGAGAGCTGGGATTATTGAAACTAAACGCCTATACCGTGAACGGCAACCACCTGGGCGAAGCGCTTGAAGAATGGGAACACAGTGAACGTCGCGTAAAACTTCGCGAACGACTTCAGGAACTGGATGATGTTGATCCCGACGATGTAATCATGAATCCAACGAAAGCACGGCGGCGTGGGTTGACGAGCACGATCACATTCCTCACAGGTAACCTGGCGCCACAGGGAGCCGTGATCAAAAGCACCGCCATCGATCCGAGCGTTGTCGACGCCGATGGCGTCTATCGCAAAACAGGTCCCGCCCGCGTGTTCACGAGCGAGCGTGCCGC
>JBAQFX010000406.1:0-1577 GCA_049287485.1 Anaerolineales bacterium | reverse complement strand
CCCTGATGATGCGGAAGGGATGTGTTTCTATCACTTCCATACCAGGGAATAGTGAAGCAAGATTTGCCGATATTACCTGTTCTAGCCAAACAAAATAATGATTATAAGGAACAGTGCCATCTTTACGAACACCGCCCGAAGATCGCTTTATTGGAACCAGGCGGGGTAAAGTGTTTGGTACCTTAATCCGCGCAAAATGGTTGACCCCTTTTTTATCCTTTAACAAAACAGCCAGGTTCAAGGATAGATTAGAGATATGTGGGAAGGGATGCCCGGGATCAAATGCCAGGGGTGTTAAAACGGGGAAAATAACATCTCGGTAATATGTTTCAATAGTATCTTTTTGCTGTTTGGTTAACTCTTTATAATCAAGAAGGAATATCCCGACATTTTTTAACGATGGGATTAATTCATTACGTAAATAATCTGACGCTGATTTTATCAAATTGCTGGCGATTTTTCTAATTTCAGCGAGTTGTTCGGCAGGAGTCAAACCATCTGGCGGTAAATCCAGTACTCCCGCATCCACTTGTTTCTTTAGTCCGGCAACACGCACCATGAAGAATTCATCGATATTTGAACCAACGATCGATAAAAATTTTACTCTTTCTAATATGGGATTACTTGGGTCAATCGCCTCTTCTAAAACCCTGAATTGAAATTGTAGCGAACTTAACTCCCGATTGATGAATAATTTCGGTGAGTCTAAAGGTGTTGTTATTCTTTGATCCACTACTTTTTCCACTTTACCCTCGCTCAATAGGAAACTTATACACCCAAGAAATCAATATTTCATCCAAATCTACCCATTATGTAATCTTCAGTACGTTTATCCTGTGGGTTTACGAACAGATCCTTCCCAATACATTTTTCGATCAACTCACCCTGGAGAAAAAAAGCTGCAATATCAGCGACTCGAGCAGCTTGTTGTACAGAATGAGGGACCAATACAATAGTGTATGCTTGTTTTAATTCCTGGAGTGATGCTTCAACCTTTCCAGTCGATATTGGGTCTAGGCCGGAAGTTGGCTCATCCAGGAGAATGACTTCAGGCTTTAAAACCAGACTGCGCGCAAGGCATAATCTTTGTTGTTGCCCACCTGATAATGCTACAGCTGGTTCATCTAGCCGGTCTTTAACCTCATCCCAAAGGGCAGCTTGAATAAGGCTGTTTTCAATCGCTTCTCTTAATTTAATTTCGCGCTTTTCACCTGCCAACTCAAGACTATACGTTAGGTTTGAACGAATACTCATCGGTAGAACAACTGGACGAGCAAAGACCATCCCTACCCGTCGCCTTAAGGATATCACATTAATTTTCGGATCCAGGATATTCATCCCGTCTAAAAGCACTTTCCCAGAGACCGACTTGACATCCGCTAAATCATTTAATCGATTGAATACACGCAATAGCGATGACTTTCCTCCTCCTGCAGGTCCAAATATCACAGTAATTGCATGGGCCGGTATTTCCAAATTAATATCACGCAATGATTCCTTACCATCAGAATACTGCAAACTCAAGTGTTCGACAAGAATTTTATTCATCCCGAAATTACCATTGCCTATGCGCACGA
>JBAQFX010000405.1:0-30786 GCA_049287485.1 Anaerolineales bacterium | reverse complement strand
GCTTGCATACCTTGAAGAACGAATACCCTGCTTTTGGGGGAAACTATGTCGTGATTCACCATTCACAATTGATTAATGAGCTGTTTGCAAGCGGCAAGCTCGAGCCTGTCACACAAAAATCTGCAGCGAAACCATACTCGTCCGTTACTTATCACGACCCCTGCTATCTGAGCCGTCATAATCATATCCTTAACGAGCCACGCCATGATATTTCAAATCTTAGCCTTTCACTGACCGAATTACCCCGTCATGCGCTTAAATCGTTCTGTTGTGGGGCAGGTGGTGCCCAGATGTGGAAGGAAGAGGAACACGGCTGGGAACGTGTCAGTGCCAATCGCTTCAAGGAAGCAGAAGCAACCGGCGCTGATGTATTGGCTGTCGGCTGTCCATTCTGCATGATCATGTTAACTGATGCAAGTAAATCCGCCAATAGCGAGATACAGGTGCTCGATATTGCCGAGCTTGTAGCAGCTAGATTGGAGCAATAAATGACAGATAAATCCACCCTTCCAGATGTCGACCAGATCATCCAGGATTATCGTTTGGCATTTCGCAGTCGCCAGGCCAGCATTATCGGAAGGCGCGAGGTATTAAGTGGCAAAGCCAAATTTGGTATATTTGGAGCTGGCAAGGAGCTGCCCCAAATTGCCATGGCGCATGTGTTCAAGAATGGCGATTTCCGCTCTGGTTATTACCGCGACCAAACTATTTCCATCGCCACCGGAGTTGCTACCATCCAGAAACTATTTGCCCAGCTCTACGCCAACCCAGACCTTGAAGCCGAGCCTTTCAGCGGTGGTCGCATGATGGATGCTCATTTTGCTTCCCGCAGCCTCAACCCCGATGGTTCCTGGAAAGACCTCACTGCCCAGGCAAACTCCGCTGGTGATATTTCTCCCACTGGCGCTCATATGCCCCGTGTGGTTGGTCTGGCTTACGCCTCCAAACTTTATCGCCAGATCCCCGCACTACATGAATTCACTCAATTCTCAGATAATGGCAATGAAGTCACTTTCGCTACCATCGGGAATGCTTCCTGCGCTGAGGGCTTATTCTGGGAGACGATCAACGCCATCGGGGTATTGCGTAGCCCGGCGATCATTTCCATTTATGATGATGGCTACGGCATCTCTGTTACCAATGAATCCCAGGTTGCCAAAGAAAATATCTCCGAGCTGTTGAAGGGCTTTGAACGCCCACCTGGTGAATGTTGTGATGGATTCGATATCTATACGGTGAATGGTTGGGATTATCCTGCCCTAATCGAGGCTTACCAGAAAGCCATCAAAGTAGCCCGAGAAGAACACATGCCTTCCATTATGCATGTCACCGAGCTCACCCAACCTCAGGGGCACTCTACTTCTGGTAGTCACGAACGTTATAAATCGAAGGAACGCCTGGAATGGGAGCAGGAATTTGACTGCATTAAGAAATTCCGCCAATGGATCCTGGCTCAGGGATATATTACCGTCGATGAGCTGGACAAGCTGGAAAAAGAGGATCAGCAATCTGTGGAGGAGGACCGTAAACGTGCCTGGAAAACTTATATGGACCCCCTTGAGAGCGAACGTTCCTACGTGACAGGTCTCATTGATCAAATCATCGCAAGCTCGTCTCACAAAACGGAATTGGTGGAGATCAAAGATAAATTGGTCACTATCCCCATACCCTTCCGCCGGGATATCATGTCTGCCATTAATGACGTGTTGATCGAGGTCAGAGATGAGCAAATGCCAGCTAGGCAATCTTTGATCGACTGGAGACATGCCCAAGAACCGATTATGGAAGACCGTTACAGTTCACACCTATACAGCCAGTCAAAAGAATCCGCTTTGCTTGTCCCTGAAGTGAAGCCGATTTATTCCGAGAGCTCTCCCACACTGAATGGATATGAAATCATCAATGCCTATTTCGAGGCTGCATTCGCACGTGAGCCGCGCCTGATCGCCTTCGGGGAAGATGTTGGCCGGATTGGCGATGTCAACCAGGGCATGCGTGGCTTGCAGGAAAAATATGGCGCTTTGCACGTCACCGATACCGGCATCCGTGAAGCCACCATCATCGGTCAGGCCATCGGTATGGCCATGCGAGGTTTACGCCCCATAGCTGAGATCCAATACCTGGATTACACCTTGTTTGGTCTGGAGATCATGTCGGATGATCTTGCCACCCTGCTTTGGCGTACGCGGGGAGGTCAGAAAGCCCCGGTGATCATCCGCACACGTGGTCATCGCCTGGAAGGGGTGTGGCATTCCGGTTCTCTCATGGCTGGCATGATTAACTTATTGCACGGCATGTATGTCCTGGTGCCACGTAACTTCACCCAGGCAGCTGGCTTCTATAACACCATGTTGCGCTCTGATGAGCCAGCCCTGCTGATTGAAGTGCTCAATGCCTACCGACAAAAGGAACGCTTGCCAGACAATATTGGTGAAATCACCGTTCCCCTTGGCGTTCCTGAAATCATACGAACAGGGAGCGATGTCACCCTGGTGACTTATGGTGCTTGCTGTCGCATTGCCCTGGAAGCCGCCAGCAAGTTAAGCACCGTTGGCATTGAAACCGAAGTGGTCGATGTGCAGACCCTGCTTCCATTCGACCTGCATGAAAAAATCCTGGAGTCACTTAAGAAGACCGGTCATATCATCTTCGTCGATGAAGACGTCCCAGGTGGGACCACAGCTTACATGCTTCAGGAAGTTATCGAAAAGCAAGGAGGCTATTACTGGCTGGATTCCCCTCCCCTCACGCTGCCAGGAACACCTCACCGTCCCCCGTATGGTTCGGATGGTGATTATTGGTCGAAACCAAACGTTGAAACGGTTTTCGACGCAGTTTATCAGTTGATGCATGAGGTATCACCAACCGATTATCCGATATTTTATTGATCCATATTTAAGCAATAGGCTAAGTTAAAGGAGGAGCCATGCCTACCAAATTGGTCATGCCCCTATTGGGCGAAGCAGTAACCGATGCCACCGTCACCAAGTGGCTGAAATCTACCGGCGATAAGGTGGAGGAATACGAACCAATACTGGAGGTGAACACCGACAAGGTCGATACCGAAATCCCCAGCCCAACCTCGGGGGTGATCCTGGCTGAATATGCCATGGAGGGAGAGGTAGTCAAAGTGGGAGCATTGCTGGGTTGGGTTGGTCAACCTGGAGAAGCCATCCCCGAAGAAGGCGCTGAGGAGCAACTCCCAGCAGCAACACCTGCCATTGAAGCTGCAGCTCTCACCACGGGCAAACCCACATCCACCACCCCAGCCCCTTCACCTACTGCACCTCCCGCTCAACCCGTTGCCCCTCGTGAGCTTGGTTTTATTTCCCCCGTGGTTGCAAAAATCACCGCCGAGCAAAACGTGGACCTTTCCCAGGTAACTGGCACTGGCATGGGTGGTCGCATCACCAAAAGAGATGTCGAAAAATACCTGGAAACTCGTAAGCAAGCTCTTGCAGCCCCCAAATCAGTACCACAACCTGCCTACACACCTGTCACTGCATCGCCACCCGTGGCTGCCACAGCCCCATCTATCCTGGCTGGAGCGTTCACCGTGCTCCCACAGACCCCCATGCGCAAGGCTATCGCCGAGCACATGGTGATGAGTGAGCATGTCGCACCTCATGTGTCCACCATCATGGAAGTGGATATGAGCCTTGTGGTCGCCCATCGTAGCGCTAATAAAGAAATTTTTGCCTCAGAAGGGATCAATCTGACCTTTACCGCCTATTTTGTGCTTGCTTCTACAGCTGCACTACAGGCTTATCCCCTGGTCAATTCTTCCTGGTCGGAAGAAGGCGTCAGGTTATACAAATCCATCCATATTGGCATGGCCACCTCATTGGGTGAAGACGGTCTGATCGTCCCTGTGATTCGCAACGCAGATAACCTCTCCCTGCTCGGCGTCGCCCGTGTGGTAAATGATCTATCCAACCGGGCGCGTGCCCGTAAGTTACAGCCGGATGAAGTAAAGGGTGGCACCTTCACCATCACCAACCACGGGGTTACCGGTTCGCTATTTGCCACCCCTATCATCAACCAGCCTCAATGCGCTATTCTGGGAGTCGGCATAATCCAAAAGCGTCCCATCGTCATTAGCGATGAAAACCTGGGCGATGTGCTGACTATCCGCCCCATGATGTACTTATCCCTGACCTTCGACCACCGCATCATCGATGGTGCCATCGCCGATTACTTCCTGGCAAAATTGGTTGATACGTTAAAGAACTGGTCTTGATTTGTAATGAGTCATGTTAATATTTTTAGGTTATGGAAAAATAACGTCCTGAACGGAAAAATTAAGGAGAAATCATGGAAAATTATGATGTCGTTGTGATCGGTGCCGGACCAGCCGGTTATGTCTGTGCCATCCGTGCTGCCCAATTAGGTTTAAAAACTGCCATTGTCGACAAGCAATGGCTAGGTGGCGTGTGCCTGAATGTGGGCTGCATTCCCTCCAAATCATTACTAAGGAATGCCGATATCGCCCAAATCCTGCGTGAACGTGGCAAGGAGTTTGGCTTCTCATTCGAGAATCTCAATCTCGATTACAGTGTTGCCGTTAAGCGTAGTCGCCAGGTCTCCGATAGGCTCACCAAGGGCGTTGGCTTCCTGATGAAAAAGAACAATATCAGCGTCCACATGGGCACTGCCAAAATAACCGCACCTGGTTCAGTCACTGTAACCGATGCGGAAGGCAAATCCACCGAGCTCAAGACCAGGAATATCGTGGTCGCCACCGGCTCATCTACCATCGTGCCTCCCACCTGGAAAGTGGACGGTAAGCAAATTGTCACCTACCTGGAAGCCATCCAGCAACCTACCCTGCCCAAATCCGTCATCATCATTGGTGCCGGCGCCATTGGGGTTGAATTTGCTACCATCTGGAATGCTTACGGCATTCCCGTCACTATTGTTGAGATGTTACCCCGCCTGGTACCCCTCGAGGACGAGGAAGTCAGCACGGAATTGGCCAAGGCATTTGCCAGGCGCAAGATTGATATTCGGGTTGGTCACCGTGTGGAATCCCTGGAAGCCATCTCTGATAGTGTCACCTTGCGTGCTACGGGCGAGAAGGGAGAAATCACTCTGCAAGCTGACCAGGCTCTGGTTGCCATTGGTTTCAAGCCCAATTCCAAAGAGCTAGGCTTAGAGGAGTTAGGCGCAAAGATCAGCGAGCGAGGCGCTATCGAGATTGACGAGCGCATGGCCACCAATATACCTGGCATCTGGGCTATCGGAGACGTCACCGCCAAGCTCATGTTGGCCCATGTCGGCTCTGCCCAAGGAATAGTATGCGCAGAGAACATGGCCGGGGTAGAAACCATCCAGCTTAACTACGAGATGATGCCTCGCGCCACCTATTGCCAGCCCCAGGTGGCTTCGTTTGGATTGACCGAAGCTCAGGCTAAAGAACGCAGTTTTGATGTAAAAGTGGGCAAATTCCCCTTCCAGGCTAATGGCAAAGCCCTTGGATTGGGCGACTATACCGGCTGGGTAAAGATTATCACCGATGCCAAATATGGCGAGATCCTGGGAGCCCATTTGATCGGTCCTGAAGTGACCGAATTGTTACCTGAGCTGACCATCGCTCAATTGATGGAGCTGACCACTGCGGAAATTGCCCGCAATGTCCACGCCCATCCTACTTTGAGCGAGACCCTGATGGAAGCTGCCCACGCAGCCGAAGGACATGCTATTCATATCTAAAAATGCAGTAAGATAAACAGGGCTGCCAAAACCTGGCAGCCCTGTATTGTGTATTTCTTATCCATCCGCTCTTTTCCAATTTTCTATAACACAAATGTGAAAAGGAGTTGAAAAAGGGAGTGCACTCGGATACTTTTTCGTTTGTGATATACTTTTTTTAATGTTTCATGCCCTCCTCACCTGTTTGAAACGTACACCCATCCTTTATCGCATCGCCATCGGGAACGCAGTAATTATCATCCTAGGCGCCATCATCGGAACATTCCTCATAGGCCTTCTCACAAACATTTCCACCACACTTTGGCATTTCATCCTCTTCGCCTCCATTGGCATTGTCATCAGCCTGGCCCTGAATTTCATCCTCATCCAAGCCGCCCTACGCCCCATCCGAGATCTACGCCTGATCGTCAACCGAATCCAGGCAAGGCAGGCTGAGGTAGCCCAACTTTCACTGGAAGATACCGATCCCGATATACATCACCTGACCGTTGCCCTTAACTCTCTTATCACTCAACTTGAATCCAGCAACCAGCAGTTACGCCTGCTTTCTGAAAGAGCTATCAATGCCCAGGAAGAAGAACGGAAGCGCATCGCCCGTAGCCTGCATGATGATACCGGTCAATCTCTTTCCACCCTGATCATTAACCTGGAAAGGTTGGAGAACCACCTCCCTGAAGATCAAACCGAGCTGCTCACGCGCTTGCAATCCATCCGCCAAATGGCCAAAGACAGCCTTGAATGCCTGCGTAGCATGATCTACGACTTACGCCCGGCGATTCTAGACGACCTGGGCCTGCTCCCCGCCATCCGCTGGTATGTTCGTACCAATTTAGAGCAAGCTGGTATCCAGGTTGAACTAGAATTTCCAAATGAGCTGCCCGACTTACCCCAATCACTCGCCACCACGTTATTTCGCATCACTCAGGAAAGCGTGAATAATATCATCCGCCATTCACAAGCCCAAAAAGCCTGCCTTACCCTGGGCGTCCAGGAAGGCACTGTAACCCTGCAAATTCAGGATGATGGTCTTGGTTTCGATCCAGCTCGCATTAGCCAGGAAGCCATTCACCTTCAACATTGGGGTCTGATCGGAATTCAAGAGCGCATTGAGCTTGTTGGAGGTAAATTAGGCCTCGCTTCCGATCCAACCCATGGCACAGCCATCACAATCACTGTTCCCCTGCAGAAAGCGGATACACAAGCCGATGGATAAAGTTCGCATCCTCATCGCTGATGATCACACCATCCTGCGCGATGGCATCCGGGCTCTTTTAGAAGATGAACCAGATATGTTTGTAGTTGCTGAAGCCGAGGATGGTCGCACCGCAGTAAAGCTCGCCTGCCAGCTCCAGCCGGATGTAGTTCTCATGGACATCGCCATGCCCCTCCTGAATGGCTTGGAAGCCACCAGGCAGATTAAACGCGAGTGTCCGCAGGTGAATGTGTTGATACTCACCATGCATGAAAATGAAGAATATATTCGCCAGGTTCTGGCTAGCGGTGCCATGGGATATATTCTCAAAGATGCCGCGGCGCGTGAACTTTTAGATGCCATCCATGCCGTACGGCGTGGGGAAGCGGTGCTTTCACCGGCCATCACCCGCCTGGTGATCGAAAACTATCTACGCTGGGGGGATTTACAAAAGGAAGATAATCCTCATGGGCTCAGTCCACGTGAGCGTGAAGTGTTGCAATTGATCGCCGAAGGCTATTCCAACAAACAGATTGCGGAGATTCTGTGCATCTCCATCAAAACCGTACAGGCCCATCGCAGCAACCTGATGTCCAAGCTGGATTTGCACGACCGTGCTGACCTCATAAAATACGCCATCCAACGTAAGATAATCGACATTTAGGAGAAATTAAGGTCTTCACTATCAGTTAATTAAGGTTATTAATGGATGACGCTGGGGGAATTTTCTAATATAATGTTAATGTGACCTTTGTCATAATCTCTAGGGATTCTTTCCCTGTTGAAATTTTCATACCAGCGAAAAACGAGGTGGCTCTATGCGATTCTTTTCATTGAAGCGTTTTGGCTTGTTTGTGATGCTGGTCGTTGCCCTTGGTCTGTTGGTATTCATCACCACGCACGCCCTGGCAAACACACCTCTAGTTGGTGATCAATCTGGTGTAGCCCAATCTCCCAACTGGGACCTGGCAGACATTGATGCCTCACCTCCACAGCTTGTTGCCACTCCCCCTCCTCCTGCACAGGATACCTGCCTAAGTTGTCATATCTCGGGTCAAAACAAAGGCATCTGGACCCCCCTGGCCCGCTGGACGCTTTTTGGCAGCCTGGGTCTGCTCTTTGTCTTTGGTGTCTATCGCAGTGCCAACACCTGGGTCACTCGATCACCCTGGAAGCCTCTCACCAACCGGGCTGCCGAGTGGGTGGATGATCGTTACCAGATATCAGAACCGCTCACAAAAATACTTAAGAAACCCGTCCCAAAATACGCCCTCCATTGGTGGTATTGCCTGGGTGGTATCACTGCATTTCTTTTTGTAGTGCAGGGCATCACCGGCATTCTCCTGGCTTTTTACTATAAACCCACCCCCGAAGCCGCTTATGCCAGCATCCAGTATATCGAAACCCAGGTTCATTTTGGTTCTGCCATCCGCGCCATCCATCACTGGTGTGCCAACGGTATGATCATCCTGTGCGTTGCCCACATGCTGCGGGTTTTTATTATGGGTGCCTATAAAAAGCCTCGTGAGCTGAATTGGATTTCAGGGGTATTCCTGCTGGTCCTGACCTTGGTCTTTGGCTTTACCGGTTACCTGCTACCCTGGGATCAGCGTGCGTTTTGGGCAACCACTGTTGGTTCTGAGATCGCCGGTGCCATTCCTGCCATTGGGAACCTTGCCCTCGTATTCTTGCGGGTGGGTTGGAACGTTACCGGTGAAACCCTCAGCCGTTTTTATGGCCTGCATATCATCATCGTCCCCCTGGCCACGGTTGCCTTCATGGGTGCTCATTTCCTCATGATTCGCCGCCAGGGCATCGCCAAACCTCTATAGGTCGACGAGGAGATCTCTATGTCTGACATCGATAATACAAACGAAGACACCATTCCTTTCTACCCCGATCATGTACGCACCGAGTTCTATGTGGTTTTAGGAGTATTGGCAGTCGTCCTGATCATCGGGATCGTTGGCCTGATCAAACCCATAGGTCTTGGCGAACCTGCCGATCCCTTGAATACCCCCTTGCATGTCAAACCAGAATGGTATTTCCTGGCTTTATATCAGATTCTCAAGAAAATCCCTCCCATGGTCCTGGGGATCGAAGGCAAGATCATTGGTGTTGTAATCCCTATTGTTTTAGTAGGTCTGATCTTAATCTGGCCATTCCTGGATAATAAGCCCGACAAATCCAAAAAAGCCATCTGGATCCGCCTGGCCTTTGCCATCTTTGCGGTCATCACCATCATTGCCCTGACTATTTGGGGAGAGGTGAGTTAACTATGAGCCCTATCACACGTCGCGAATTTATGAAACTGGTCAACAAAGGCCTGGTTGCTACGGGTGCTGCGGTTATTGTTGGTCCGGTAGTGGCATACTTTTATCCCAGCAATCTGCAGGAGACACCGTCAGAGCCTGTTCGGGTCTGTACTGTCGATGAGCTGCCTGTAGGAGAGAGTAAGACGATTAATTATGGGCGTTACCCTGCCCTGGTAATCAATACCCCCGATGGCTTACATGCCTTTTCTGCAGTATGCACTCATTTCGCTTGCATTGTTAAGTGGGACGTGGAAAAAGATAAAATTTATTGCCCCTGTCACGATGGCTACTTCGATCCTTTAGATGGTCATGTGATATCCGGTCCTCCACCATTGGGTCTGACCGTCATTCCTGTCAATGTGGTTAATAACGAGATCTTCATCGGAGGTCCCGCATGACCGCCCAGGCAACCGCTCCCTCAGATTCGAAAATTTCTCTTTTGAAACAAATAAGTACTGTCCTTGAAAAAGCACGCCCCCGCCTCCGTGATTTCTTTGTCCACATTGTGGCTCAGGTGCGTATCCTCGAGAAGGCCTATCCCGGAATCATGCACTTTCTCATCTTCTGGGGGGTTACCATCCAGGTGGTTGGGACCATCATCAATCTCCTCAATATGCTCCTCTTCTTCCCCTGGACCATCACCTTCCCACGTGGGACAGCCTATCTAATTTACGAGCTGGTCATGGATATCGCCGGGGTCGCCATCCTGATAGGCGTCATCATGGCTTTCTTCAGGCGCCTGGTTCTCCGTCCCAAGGCTCTCGAAACCCGTTGGGACGATTACTATGCCCTCACTTTACTCGCCTTGATTCCCTTACTTGGCTTTACTATGGAAGGCACACGCCTGCTTGCCACCCAACCTGCCTGGGCAGCTTGGTCACCGGTGGGTAACCTGGTGGCACAGCTGATGTCTATATTGGGCATGACCCCTCAAGTTGCTGTTCAGCTACATGATGTTTTGTGGTGGTTTCACGCTGGTGTAGCACTTATTTTAGTCGCCAGCATCCCTTTCACCAAAATGCGGCACCTGGTCTATGCCCCCCTAAATGTGATCTTCCGCCCTTTGCGTAAATCCGGTGCCATTGAAAAAATAGAGGACATCGACACAGCTGAAATTTTAGGTGTGGGCAAGGTATCTGAATTCACCTCCCAGCAATTACTTTCGTTTGATGCCTGTGTAAACTGTGGTCGCTGCGAGGAAGTTTGCCCATCCAATCTCAGCGGTATGGAGTATTCACCTCGCACCCTCATCCAGACATTGCGCAAGACCATGGTGAACTCTTTGCAGTCGCCCAATGGTAAATCCAGTCAGGAGCTCTTCGCTGAAACCTTTTCAGATGCATATCCCTGGCAATGCACTACCTGTGGCGCTTGTATAGTTCGCTGCCCAGCGTTTGTCAATCCCGTGGACGAAATCATTGATATGCGCCGTTACCAGGCCCTCACCACTGGCAAAGTTCCCAAGTCAGTTGCCGATGCCTTACGAAACATTGAACGCCAGGGAAATCCCTGGGGCATCCTCGCACAAGACCGCTTGAATTGGGCTGATGGCTTAAACCTGCGTGAGCTTGCCCCTGGTGAGGAGACCGATGTGTTATTCTTTGTTGGTTGTGCCTCGGCCTTTGACGACCGCAACAAGAAAGTCGCCCGTGCTTTCGTCCATTTACTCCAAAAAGCCAATGTTAATTTTGGTGTCCTGGGCCTTGATGAAACCTGCTGTGGTGAAACCGCCCGCCGTATGGGTAATGAGTATCTGTTCCAGGTCTTTGCTGAGCAGAATATAGAAGCCATGAGCAAGATCAAATTCAAGCGTATCGTCACCCAGTGCCCACACTGCTTCAATACCCTTAAGAATGAATACCCTCAATTTGGAAGTAACTATAAGGTTCAGCATTATACCGAATTCTTATCGGAACTCTCTCTGGCAAAGGGCATTTCTCCCAATGGCAACGGGCTCAAAGGCCGCCTGACCTACCATGACTCTTGCTATCTTGGTCGTTACAATCAGATCTACCAGGCGCCTCGCCAGTTGTTAAGAGATGCCAGTTTGAATCCAATTGAGTTACCCCGTAAGGGTGAGAATAGCTTTTGCTGCGGTGGAGGGGGTGGTCAGATGTGGTTGGAGACCGATCCCAATACCCGCATTAATCATCGACGATTATCCGATGCCTTGCAGGTTAAAGCGGATGTTGTCGCCACTGCTTGCCCCT
Organism: Anaerolineales bacterium; assembly: GCA_049287485.1. Lineage (GTDB taxonomy): Bacteria > Chloroflexota > Anaerolineae > Anaerolineales > UBA4823 > FEB-25. Next base: position 19,357 of record JBAQFX010000405.1, on the reverse strand, counting down.
ATTGCTTACTCATGTTTGATGATGCCATCCATTCAAAGGGCTTGGGAGAGCAAATCCAGGTGATGGATATCGCCGAGATATTGGAAAGACAATTATCCGGTTGAAACGTGTTTATTGGAGTTGATTCAGGAGGCAATGAGATGAATAATCATTGGTCACTGGATACCCATGGCGACCCTCTCAGGAGAGTCCATGACTTTATCAGGCATATTTGGTTGGCATCCAATCTGGATGGCATGCTCGTCACCTTGAATGGAGGCGATGAACCCCATGCTACTCCTCGATATGTCACTGATATTGCCTCCATTGACAGGATCAATCCCTTTAAACCCCTCATGGAGATGAATGCAGCCAGGCTCATTCCAGGTTTACTGGCAGACCGTCCAGGTATGAAAATTGGTGCATTGTTGAGGCCTTGTGAAATGCGTGCTCTGACCGAAATGGCCAAGCATACCCCAATTAATTGGGACCGCCTCATAACCATCAGTGTGGATTGCCTGGGGACTTTACCCGCCGATGAATATCAATGGCGTCTTGAGCGAGTGCGAGGGAACCTTCCATCCGATGAACATACTTCAGTTACCTCCAATGATGAACTAGCTCATGAAGCCCTGAAATTTGCTCGACAGGGTGGCATCATCCCTTATAGATACCGTCCAGCCTGCCAGGTTTGTACCTCTCCAGCCGCCAGATGGGCTGATATCAATCTCCATGTCCTCGGTCTACCCGTACGGCAGCAAATGTTGGTTTCGCTAACCAACCAAAAAACCGCGAATGCGATCCATCTTGACCAGTATGCCGATCGAAAAGCCGATCAAGCTCTGCTAACCCAGCATGAGCGTATCCTGTCGAAGATGGCTGAGAGGCATCAGCGTACTATGGATCGAGTAAACGAAGGGTTGGGCAGTTTGCTGCCTGCAGATGTCGATGCTGTCATCCGCCAGCTTGAAAACTGCATCGATTGCCAGGATTGTATGGACGTCTGCCCCATTTGCTCTGTCGATCGTCCCGGTCGCCTTGCCGATGGTCATTATGATCGCTCCAGTGTTATGCGCTGGCTGGTTTCCTGTGCTGGTTGCGGAATGTGTGAACAGGCGTGCCCCAATCACCTGCCAATTTCAGCAATTTTCGGTCACATCCGCAAGCAGCTCGACCAGCAATGGGAATATGTCCCTGGTAGATCCATAAATGACCCTCTACCCCAGATTTAGCATCATTTCGATGTTGATTAGCGATCGACTGGCTCGATTTGTAAGGCTAAGGATTAAAATCCTGGGTTGTTGACAATCCATCAGGAACGTCATAGAATAGTTTTATCAATGAATCATGATTTGATCCAATTGAATACATAGGAGGTGCTTAGCAAGAATATACTTATACTGGAAGTAAATACTGTCCGGCTACCGCCAGGGAAATTAACCGTCAGATTATAGTGATATCCAAAGGAGGATAATATGTGGTTTCTCCGGGTCAATATGAATGACCAGTCGTACAGGGTGGAGGCGCTACCAGAAGCGTATAAGTATTTGGCCGGGCGAGCACTCACATCGACAATCGTTGCAGAAGAAGTCCCGCCATTGTGCCACCCATTGGGGTTAAATAACAAATTAGTGTTTTCACCCGGTATCGTAACGGGTACTCCTGCTCCCACATCTGCGCGCATTTCCGTAGGAGCAAAATCACCGCTTACCGGTGGAATCAAGGAATCAAATGCTGGTTCATCATGGGGTTCCAACCTGGCTGATTTGAATATTAGGGCATTAGTTATCGAAGGACAACCAGTAGAAAATAAGAAATATTGGGGTTTATTAATTTCATGGGATAAAGCCAGCAGTAAGCCGAAAGTGGAATTCTTTGATGCCACAGGATATGCTAATAAACCACTCTCGGAAGTATTTCCGAAAGTTTATCAGCGTTTTGGTAAGAATATTTCTATCAGTGGTTGTGGTATAACTGGTGAACGTGGCTATGCCAATTCTGGTGTTGTATTTAACGATATGGCAGAACGAGCTACTCGCTACGCCGGTCGAGGAGGCATGGGAGCAGTTTTGGGTAGTAAAGGAGTAAAACTCATCATCCTCGATTGCAAAGGCGCTCCAGGTGTTGAAATTGCCAATAAGCCCCTTTTTGAAGAGGGTAAACAAAAAATGATTGATGCGATCCAAACTCACGATCTCACCAAAGCCAAGGGAGCCCTCAACACGTATGGAACAGCAGTCCTGATTAATATCCTAAATGAAGCTGGTGGACTGCCCACTCGCAATTTTACCAGCGGTCGCTTCGAAGGTGCCGCTAAAATTTCAGGCGAGTCAATATTCGAAGGCAACAAAGAGAGGCTTGGGAAAGAACTATACAACCATGCTTGTAGCCCAGGTTGCATTATTCAATGCTCAAATACCTGGTTCAAAGCCGATGGTAGCGAGCATGTTTCGTGTATTGAGTATGAATCAGATTGGGCTCTCGGTGCTGATTGTGGCATTGACAACCTGGATGATATAGGCGAGATGGTAATGCTGTGTAATGACTATGGTCTCGATACTATTGAAATGGGTACTACCCTTGCGGTTGCTATGCAGGCGGGAGTAATCCCCTTTGGAGATAGCAAAGGCGCAATCAACCTGATCCATGAGATTGGTGAAGGTACGCCCTTGGGACGCATCCTCGGCAGTGGTACCGAAGTCACAGGTAAAGTCTATGGCTTGACCCACATACCCACGGTGAAAGGCCAATCCATGCCTGCTTATGAACCTCGTGCAGTTAAAGGTATCGGGATCACTTATGCTACCACCACGATGGGTGCTGATCATACTGCTGGCTACACCATCGCCCCTGAGATTATCGGGGTCTCAGGCAAAGTTGATCCGCTCACCCCCGAAGGGAAAACCGCCCTGAGCCGGGCATTCCAAACAGCTACCGCCTTTATCGACTCCACGGGGCATTGCCTGTTCATCGCCTTCCCGATTCTGGATATTGCCAGCGGATATCAGGGGATGATTGATGAATGCAATGGCGTCTTGGGTACAAGTTGGACTGCCGATGATGTCGCAGCATACGGTGCAACAGTCTTGAAGAAAGAACGCGCCTTCAACGAAGCAGCTGGAATCGGTAAAGAAGCCGATCGTTTGCCTGAGTTCATGAAGACTGAACCTCTTCCCCCTCACAACCAGGTTTTTGATATCACCGACGAAGCTCTTGACTCAGTTTTTGAAGAACTATAAATTACACCGATATGTGGGCAGAGGTAATTGATTACTCTGCCCACATTCTATACTGATTGATTTGCGACTACCAGATAGTTGTTATGCATTTGTCTAAAACGTGAATATGGGACCGTTTTCTCACCGGCATTGATATTTTTGAGTGTGGTATAACGGTTATTCCTCAAAATGGAGCTTGTATGCGTGTGACCGTGAAACTTTTTGCATCTTTGGCACGCTTTTCACCCGGAAGACACTCTGGAACTCCTTTTAAGATAAATTTGCCTGAATCCGCTACTGTGCAGAGCGTTATCGACCAATTGGGTATACCTGCTACAGAAACCAAGGTTTCATTCGTCAACGGACTCATCCGTGACTTAGATTGCGAATTAAAACCGGGAGATGAGATCGGAATTTTTCCGCCAATCGGTGGAGGTTGAATCCATGCAGATAATAATAGATACCTGGCTATATGGTGAACTGGCTCGCTATGGAGGAGATGCTGCCCAAGGTAGTTTTGCTAATGTCCGTCTGACTCTTGCTGAAGGCAGCACGATCAGGGATTTATTATGCTTATTAAAAATGCCTGCAGAGGAACGTGGAATTACTTTCATCAATGGTGACTTGAGTGCTATGCCTGGAGTGCAGCCAGATATAGATCATATACTTAAAAACGGCGATCGGGTGGCATTTTTTCACCTGCGCAGTATGTGGCCCTACCAATATCGTCATGGCGTTTCGATGGTCAATGAATTATCCACTGCTTTAAAGGATCGTACCGATCATGGAATGCATCATACGACCAAATAGCAGAGAGTATAACTTGTTCGTATGTAGGTATTTCCATATTTGTTGATTGTAGCAGCTAGGTTTTCGTCCAAAACATACCCCTGGCATTTTGATAGTTAAATCCGCTATAATTCCCAGCACAATCTAGATATGATCTAAAAATTGAAGGCTTTTCGATTCTGGCGCGTCTAATCTTATAAGATGCCCAATAATCATGCATATCAAATGGCACAGGTCAATCAATTAAAACCGCAAGAAGCAGAAAATTTAGAATTAAGCTTCGAATATCTGGTGAGAGAGTATTACCCATATATCCGCCGTTTGGCATATTCTATTCTTGATGATATGCACGAAGCAGAGGATGCTGCGCAAGAAACATTTGTTGCTGCTTATCGCTCAGCGAACAGCTTCCGTGCTGATGCCCACCCCAAAACCTGGTTGACTGCCATTGCAGTAAATAGCTGCCGAGGTCGGTTGCGAAAACGTAAAGTCAGCCGGACACTGACTCTCGCTCTTAGGTCCCTTCATTTGCAGAGACAGTTGCCACCTACACCAGAAGAAAAGGCCATTCAGGGTGAAATTGACCTAAGCATCTGGCAAGCTGTGGACGCACTCGGTGAAAAGCACAGGTTTCCTGTCATCTTACGATATGTGCATCAGCTGGACGTCCCTGAGATAGCTACAATTCTCCAACTCAGCCCGGGGACAGTCCACTCCCGCCTGCACTATGCCCGTAAAAAGCTTCACGCCGAATTGGGTCATCTAAATCCCCATCAGGAGCAGCCGGATGAAAACACAAGTTGAGATTACCCATGATCAAGCACGCAAGCTGCTTCAATCACTTCTGGATGGCTCAATCGATGACTCACAAATAAAAAAGCTGGAGCAACATCTGGAATGTTGTGCTGACTGCCTCCTCTATGCTCAAGAAATGAAATATTTGGACAATCAATTGGCGCAATCATTGCAGAAACGTTGGCCTCTTAGCAATACTATCCCAGAAAAACTGGTTTCCATACTTCCCGATGGTCAACCGCAACTACGAAAAAATCAAACCAAGATAAATATTGCCGGTTCCATACGCAATCTCGCTTGGGTGGCAGTAGCGACCCTTCTAATCGCTGGTCTGGTGTGGACCATCAAGACCCTCGCTCCCCTGCCCCAACCGGGTCCAGCTGGTGTAACCGCCCCGGCTATAACCGAAGCAGTTCTCCAACCTACGGGCATGCCCGTCGTAACTACTCTGGTAAATCCGACAGATACACCTCTCGTCCCAACTGCGAAGGCTACAAACACTGGAACTGAGCTCTTCCCGAATGTCCGGTTTTCCTTCTCATCTGATCTGCCCTCCTCACCAGATAGAGTGACTCTTTATCGCCAACAACTCTCACAGACTGTCACTGCTGATTTAGCTCGCCAGGTAGCCTCGCAATGGGGCATAAATGCCGGCATCTATGCCTCACCCAGTGAAGGCATGAATGATGCCATCTTCGTGGCCACGGACGGTACCCGTACCATGCGCTTCCTGAATTTTCCAGATCAATTTATCTATGAGGTTGGCTATGTAAGCCCAGATTACAGCAGCGCATTGCAGGACAGTGGTCCATTACCATCCTATGATGCGCAGGTGGCCATAGCCACTAACTTCCTGGAGCCATTTGGCATTCTGGATCAACCTTACCAGACGATGCCACTGGAGACCGAACGGGGCATGGTGGCTTTTCTCCCCCTATTAGATGGCTACCCTGTTATCCAGGAAATCGGTGTAGACCGCGGGAATATTGGCTGGATTGACGTTAAAGTATCCACTGCTGGTCAGGTGACCATGGTGCAGTACAGCCATCACGATTTCCAGCCTGTGGGTGAGTATCCAATCCTGACTGCACAGCAAGCATGGGAACGCTTTACCGATGATGCCAACCTCGAACACTCTCGCTACGCGGTTTTATCCCCTGAAGGATCGAATTCCTATCAGTCTTGGGTGCCGAAGTTTGAGCTAGGTCAATCTGCTGATATTTATGGCTGGGTGAATGCCTACCAACCCGTAGATCCCAATATACCAGCCCTGGTGATGATCAATAATCTGCCAATAATCGGAGATAGCTCACAGCAGTTAATCCCTGATAATCAATACGATGTCCGCTTTGTCCACGTCTGGGGGCAGATCCAGGGCAGTTCTACCGACGGGATTGCCTTGAACCTGGCAGGGTGGGAAATATCATCCCTGTCTGATGAGTACGTCACCGGCACAATCACTATCCAGTCTGGTCAAACCCAACTTGTTACCATGGGCCGCATCTTTACTCTGATCGATCCACCTACTGATATCCCTGAAGGTATCCAGGTTGGCATCCAGGGTGTGGTGTTGGAGGGTGACCCTGCACTGTTCAATTGGAAGTACATCGAAACCGGGCAAATTCCCATCACATACGGAGCGTCCAGCTACTGTGGCGGGAGGGGTGGGGGAGGAAATGGCCTATCCGATGCTAACTTTGGTGGAGGTAGCTTTACCCTTCTCAACCTCTCTGGCCAGGCTAGCTCGACCGCCACCCAGATCAACCAGCCTTATCAATCCGGGGATGAAATTACAGCCATTTCAGGCAGGGTTTACGTCACCCAGCATCTCTATCTGGACAGAAGCGCCTCCCTGGAGGTTGTTTTCTCTCCTGATCCTTCCTCGGGTATAAATCTGGATTGGGTTTATTCTCTGATCGGTGATGGTTTATCAGGGATTGAAAAGTATAACAACCTTCCAGTAAACATCTGGGGGCAGGTGGATCGATTGGATGAGCATATCGTCTACATCGATGTGGATCATTTTGAACCGGTCTATCCCGGTGAATACATCCAGGTCTGGACTGGTACCGAGCAAATCCTCACCCTCGATGGTCAGGAAGCAGTTCTCTTCACAACTTCCGAGGGCGAAAGCTACGTTCTCAAATCCTCAGTGGATTTTCCTCCTGCAGATGCAAATATTATCGGTCGCCTGGGTGACTTGATTGAGATAGAAGGGTACATTATTCCCGATCAGCAGCTTGGCGGTTACCTTCTCCTGCAGGACACTGCTGGCACCACCCAGCCAGACGGCATGGCAGACAGTGCCCAGGTTAATGTTTGGGATCACTCCCAGGATCTCAGCGCTAATCCCGGCGCTATTCTCCAGGGTCAGGTGACCATCGATGACATCGAGCTTGCTTACGACGCTATAAACTTGGACCGTTGCCAGGCCTCATTCGCTGATGATCCGAATAACGCAGCCTGGCTCTACGTCCAACCCATGTGGGTCTTCAATGGTCATTTCGATGATGGGCGCAGGTTTTTCCTCCAGGTCCAGGCCTTACCAGACGAATATTTAAAGTAGCCTGTATGTGCATAGTTTCCCCTCACCCAATCTATCTCACATTGGTAACTTGGGTTAGGTTGGGAGAGTAATTATTTTATTTGTATACTGCTATGTATGCATCTAGAATTACTCATAAAAATGAGAATATCTACAATGTAATCAACAATTATGGAGGGGTGCCCAACATCCTGATTAGTAAAAATTGATATAATAATGAAAATATATTAATACACTGCGGATTTCATCTCTGGCGGAAAATCAGCTATCTGGTTAAACAAGGTTGCATTCACCCAAACCGCAAAAAGGTGTTGGAGGATTATCAGGTGGGATTCAATGGCTTTTCCTTCAACACAGTCTTGTGTTATTACCAACGAAATAAGGCATTCTAGTGTCCGGCGTACAGAGGTTATTCTATGAGTAATGCATTTATCGGCCAAATTTTGCGCGTAAACCTCACCTCAGGGCACATTACTACAGAAAATCTCAATACCCAATGGGCGAGGCAGACCCTGGGAGGTGCCGGTTTAGCAACGCGCTACCTCTTTGAACTCACCCCTCCAGGCATCAACCCGCTTGGACCCGAGAATGTATTGATATTCATGACAGGTGCCCTGACCGGAACTCCTTCTGCCAGCGCCAGTCGCTATTCAGTGGTTGCCAAATCTCCCCAAACAGGTTATTGGGGGCAATCAAATTCAGGTGGTTTCTTCGGTCCGGCTTTAAAATGGAGTGGTTTTGATGGGGTGATATTCGAGGGTATCTCACCTGAGCCGGTTTATCTGGTGCTTCTGGACGGAAAAGCAGAACTTCGTAAAGCAAACCATCTATGGGGCATGACAGTACCGGAATGTGATGATCAGTTGCAATTAGAACTCGGTCGCCCTGTGACTGTAGCATGTATCGGACCTGGGGGGGAGAATCTGGTACGCTATGCAGCGATCATGAACAACAAACACCGTGCCGCAGGTCGTACCGGAATGGGAGCGGTAATGGGCTCCAAGCGATTAAAAGCCATTGCCTGCGCTGGAAACCGGCATATTTCCCTACATAATTCGAGCGAGTTTAACCAAGTCACTCAACGGCAACGTGAGTTTATGGACGAATCAATCTTAAAAATCGGTTTTGAAGCTTATGGTACCAATATGATTGCGGATATGGTTAATGTGCGCGGCGGGTATCCTTCATATAACTGGCAGTACGGAACGTTTGAACAGATAGATAATGTGAATGGTCAGGCGATGACTGATCAGATCCTGGTCGAAGGTGTGCGTTGCTTCGCTTGCCCTGTGGCTTGTGGTCGGGGGACAGAGATCCGTCAGGGAAAGTGGAAAGGTGCCCATGGTGAGGGGCCGGAGTATGAAACGACCAACACACTGGGCGCGATGTGTGGGGTGGATGACCTGAATGCCATCACCATGGCCAATTACCGGTGTAATGAATATGGCCTGGATACCATCAGCACAGGTGCAACCATCGCATTTGCAATGGAATGCTACCAAAAAGGAATTCTTAAGGATGATCAAACGGGTGGCATTGCCCTGGAGTTCGGCAATCCAGACCTTCTGGTAGATCTGGTTGAGCAGATTGCCAAGCGAGAAGGCATTGGCGATCTATTAGCGGAAGGCTCGCGGCGCATGGCAGAGATTCTGGGAAACGATAGTGAGCACTTTGCAATGCAAGTTAAAGGTCTGGAGCTGCCAGCATATGACCCACGCGCGGCCAAGATCACTGGTTTGGGATATGTCACTGCCTCCCGTGGGGGAGATCATATGAACGGCTACATCCAGGGTCCGACTTTTATTGATATACCGTTCCTGATTGTGGATGATAGCACGATCCGGAATCCATTCGTTGCGGATCCACAGGATGCCCGAGTCTTAATTGACATGGAAAACGCCCTGAGTGTGTTGGATGCACTGGGTGGATGTAAATTTATGGGTGTTTTAATATCGGCAGATGAGATTGTCGAGCTGGTACAGGCAGCCACCGGCTGGGATTTTAACCTGGATGAGTTTCGTAAATGCGGAGACCGCTTACAGACCATGGCGCGTGCTTATTGTGCCCGGGAAGGTATGCGGCGTGAACATGATATTCTCCCAGCGCGCCTGATGCTCGATCCCTTGCCAGATGGACCTGCTCAAGGAATGGTGCTGGACCGCGCCTCCCTTAAAAAAATGAAAGACGCATATTACGAGCTACGTGGCTGGGATGTAGCCACAGGGATTCCAACACCCACAAAGCTTCATGAACTGGATCTGGATTATCTAATTCCGCAGCTTGGGTACGAATAACTGGAATCGAGAAGTACCATAAGGAGTTACGGATGGATTATTCAGATCGCCCATGGTTGAAGAGTTATTTGCTTGGTCCATACAAACTTGAACACAGCCTGGCTCCTTACCCGCAGGAACCGGTATTTGAAATTTTAAACAGGGTAGCACAAGAGCACCCCAACCAGACCGCTATTCTATTCGAGGGAAAAGAGCTTAAATACCATCAACTAAAAAGCAGGGTGGATAGCCTGGCAAATGCATTGATGAGATTGGGCCTAGAAAAGGGTGATCGTGTCTGCCTGTACCTGCCCAATTGCCCCGAGTTTGTCTTGTCCTATTGGGCAGTACTCAAGGCCGGGGGTGTTGTGGTGCCAACCAGTATCTTGCGCACCAAAGAAGGATTGTTCCATGAAGTGAATAGCTCCAGGAGTCGTTTTGTAGTTTGCCAGGAAGTCCATCTGGAACGGGTAATGGCTTTGAGCGACCACACCGATTTAGAAGGAATCATCATTACCACTGATGAAAGTTATCTCGGAAAGCAGGTGCAGGTTTCACTGCCAAAAGGGGTCCATGATCTTGCAGCTTTAATTGCCACCCACGATCCCCTCTCCCCCGATGTAAAAATCGACCCTCTGCATGACATGTGCGAATTAGCTTTCACCGGTGGGGCAACTGGAGTACCTAAGGGAGTGATGTTAAGCCATGCCAACCGGTACGCAGGTGTTGTGCAAACAATGCCTTGGTTCATGAAACCTTTGCTCGCCGGCGTTAAGGGTAAAACCTCCGTTCTCCTTTCGATTCCGTTGTTTCACGTTTACGGGAATTTTATTCATATCTCCGCGGTCTACCTTGGGTTACGCATGTTGTTATTACCCGATGCACGTGACACAAATGCGATCCTGGCATCGATCATTGATCACCGCCCTTTTCTAGTTCCAGGAGTACCAACGCAATTCATGCGCCTGGCTGATGCAGGGTTAAAGCGATCCAACAGCATGCTTTTCAGCGGCTCAGCGCCCTTGCCAGGAGAAGTAGCGCAAGAGATTAAACGTAAAACCGGTATGTCCGTCTCGGAGGGTTATGGATTAACCGAATCTGCATCTGCATCGCATATTAATCTGACTGCCTTTTCGAGGATCATGGGCTTTATGTCGAAAGAGAAACCCGGCATTGGGGTTCCCTTGCCGGATATGGATTGTCTCATTGTGGATCCTGATTCAGGTGAGGTAGTTCCTTTTGGAAAGCCTGGCGAGCTTTTAATTCGTGGCCCGCAAGTAATGCTCGGATATTGGCCTGAGCCAGGTAGCGGCCTAACCGACGATGGTTGGTTGCATACCGGTGATGTCGCCATAATGGATGAGACGGGTTATTTCCAGATCGTTGATCGCCTCAAAGATATGGTCAATGTATCTGGTATGAAGGTCTATACGACCGAGGTGGACGAAGTCCTTTTCAAGCACCCTGCAATAGCGGTAGCAGCCGCGTTTGGCATCCCGGATGTAGAGATTCCCGGCAGTGAGCGAGTGATGGCGGTGGTCACTCTAAAAGAAGATTTCCGCGGTTCTGTTACCGAACAGGAATTGCGTGATTTTTGCCGCCAACATCTACCCCCCTATGCTGTCCCTAAATCTATAGAGTTCCGCGATGAGTTACCGTTGACGGTTAGCGAGAAAGTATTCAAGAATGCCCTGCGTGAGCAGGTGATAGCCAGAATGATGGGAAAAGAGGAGGATTGATTGATATGGAATATATTTATTGCACCCCTGAATGGTTGGAAGAGAGCGCCAAAGTTTATCGATCGAACCCAAATTTTCAGGAAGCTTTGAAACGGGTAAGCACGCGGATTTTTTATCGCATAACCGCTGAGCCTGATTGGGGGATAGACTCAGATTTCATCTTCGGGGCAGACGTCACCCAAGGTAAGTTAAATGATCTCCGCTTTTTCAGCGAAGATGAAGCGAAGGAGAAAGCAGAATTTATCATGTCAGCTTCTCCCCAGGAATGGAAACTCATCTTGCGTAAACAGCATAAGTTCCTGACAGATTTCATGCTGGGTAAAATACAGTTGGAGCAAGGCAGTAAAGTAGGCGTTTTAGGCTTGGCTCCTTATGCAGACGCATTCATCAATGCAGTTACCCAGGTAAATCTACAATTTCAGGATGAATTGAGCCCTCAACAGATTAATGAATACCGAGAATATGCTTCTCAATTCCGTGCTAAATTAGGCATTTAATACCGTAATCAGACTGGAACCACATGCCTTGATGAAAATTACGATCCTGGGCTATTTCACCTACAAGCAACCAATAGGGAAGCGTCAGGCATTTCTTAAGCATGGAAATATCCTAAAAGATTCACCCGCCTGTTTGTGGCAAGATTTACGAGGGCATATCGGTGAAGTAACTTACATAGAGTTTGGAGAGTTAAACAGCCACATCATCGTTTTGCTAAACGGGATGCATTATCGGCATCTCCCAAATGGTTACCCTACCATTTTACATGATGGAGATCAAATCTCCGTATTACCGCCACTCGCAGGAGGTTAATCAGCTTCTCAAGGCTTTTATTTGTCCGGGAACTTTCATGGCAATGACTTGAGCGATAAATAATTTGTTTCTCATCAGGGCATCAAGAGATTCCTTAGTTGTATTATTTCCCAATCAGCTGGAGGTAGAATTTTTCAGCTCTATCCATGCACCGCTCGTACTCAGCTCGTTCCTTCACTAATTGGATATTTCGCTCACCCGCTTGCTTTCTCAGCTCAGGGCTCGATATAGCCTTCAAGATTGCCTCAGCCAACGCCTTGGGGTTCCCTGGTTCCACCAATAAACCGTTCACGCCTGGTGTAATCCATTCACGTAAAGACTCAATATCCCCCGCGATCGGGAAGCAGCCACATGCCATGGCCTCCAATAAGGTATTCGGCGTGCCATCATGCGTGGTAATCGACAGGCTAAGCTGTGCCTGCCGGTATAGCTCAGCCATTTGCTGGCGTGATTGTGGCGGTAGCAATTCGACCTTACTGCCAATTCCCAGTTCCAATACCCACCTGTGTACTCGTTCTTCATCTTTCATACCCGGACAGATAAAATGGATATTGGGATATTGATTGATCACTCTTGGAATGGCGTGGAAGAAAGTATCATTTCTAACATAAGCTCGAAATCCGCGTGGGTTGATGGCTTTAATCGCTGGAATACCCGGCTGTGGTCTGCTCACTCCTGCCTGTTGCTCACTTTCCAGCGGAAAAAAGAGATCCATCCTGACCCCCCCTCCTCCCGGCAACACGATTCTTGGTTTCGAGTCATCAAATCCCCATGCTTTAGCCAGCCGTTGGTCACGCTGGCAGTCGGTGTGCAATCCAGTGCAAGTTTGCAGCGCCTGGCGAGTGCACGCAGCCATTCTTCGGGTCGACTGCGCATGCAGGGTGAAGTCATTCCCCCAGACCGAGATCAGCAATGGAGACTTTCGAATATCATCATTCCCGGTCGAGAGCTGTTCGATTGCCAAGGAGGCAATCATGCCCTCATACGGGATACGCATCGCATGCACAAGCTCAGGCTGAATTTGTTTGATCAAATCGGTCAAGTTATCAGCTGCTCTGGAAAATGATAGTGGAGCCATCAGCTGGCGAATTCTTGTACGGAGTGCCACTGGCAATAAACCACGTAACAGCTTTCCTCTCCCCTTATCTCTAGTTCCTGGTTGACCATAAATACCACTCAATGCAACGGGGATCACCACCATCGATGCCAATCCGTGGATCGCTTCGCAAGGAAACGTCGATGCCAGGTGAACCTCATGTCCTGTTCGAATGAAATATTCTATCCAGCTCAGAGAAATCGGTGATCGCCCATCCGCGATGTATAATAATCTCATTAGCCAGAGGGTACAACATATCTGTAAGAAATGCAATAGGTGTTAGAAAGTGATCTCAAGCTGTACCTTAACTCGTCAATCCAATCTTGTCATGATTCTTTCCCAGATACGTTATTGATATAGACAGAGAGCCTATACTCAGTAAAGGAGCAATGCAAATGAAATTCATATCCGACATACAGGAAGCTATTAATGATCCCGAGCGAATGGAAAGCCTCTATCAGCAGTCTATGCAATCCGGTCAGGAGGCTGAATTTCGCCTTGATCTTCAAGAAATCTACCAAAAATCACCGGATAATTTACTTTTATCCGCCTGGCATCTCAGATTTGAACACCAGCCTCTACCCAAGCCGAAGCGAGTTACAAACTGGGGTTTGGCAGTCATTCTAGGATTGATCACTGGTCTGCTGATGTGGGTTATCTCCGACCCTCAATGGATTTTCCTTGACCAGGTTCCCTATATCCTGCTACTTTGGTCACCTGTTGCCACCATTCCAGCGTTAATCTACCTGTCAGTGATCTCTAAAAGAAATTACCTGCATACGGCTCTTGTGTCTGCTTGTCTGGTCATCATCAGCGTGTATATCCTTCTGATCTCTCCGAGCCAGTCGAATTTGCCCAGTCGCGATTACCTTGTCCTCATGGTTTTCCAGCTACCACTGTTATGCTGGATCGGCATAGGGATTTCGGTGATGAAGTTTAATTCAACTACCAGCAATCGCTTCGCTTTCCTGATCAAATCCATCGAGGTGATGATCACTGCTGGTTTGTATCTTATTTTCGGGATAGCCTTTGGCTTGATCACTCTCGGTATGTTTGCTGCGCTTGATGTTACTCCCCCCGAAATAATAATTCGCTTGATTGCTGCCGGAGGCTTTGGGTTAATCCCCCTCCTGGCGGTTGCTACCATGTATGATCCTCATGGGTTACCCGACGCGCAGGATTTCAGTCAAGGATTAAGTAAGTTTGTGTTCACCATGCTGCGCTTAATCCTTCCCCTGACCCTCCTGATTTTAGTCGTTTATATATTTGTGATTCCATTTAATTTTTCAGCCCCCTTCCAAAACCGGAACCTGCTCATCATTTACAACGTGATGCAGTTTGCAATTATTGGGCTATTGATCGGGGTTACCCCACTGAAGCTGGATGAGCTTTCTCTCAATCTACAAAGCTGGCTAAGAAGAGCCATTCTAGCTGTGGCGATTCTAGCGCTTATCATCAGCTTATATGCCCTTTCGGCGGTTACTTATCGTACTGCAATTGATGTAATTACCCTCAATCGCACAACCATCATCGGATGGAACCTGATCAATATAATCATTCTCATCGCTCTGGTTGTGACTCAGTTGCGTAAATCCGCATTGAGTTGGCATGAGCGCTTGCAGAATATTTTTTCCAAAGCCACCACTGTCTACTTGATATGGTCTACTCTTTTAGTTGTATTGCTGCCATTGATTTTCAAATGAGTTTCCTTACCCCTTACCGATTTCCTTGAGCGCTTGGAGGAATATCTCTACCATTTTTACAACATTGATCTCATTTGCAACGATGCGGAAAGAAGCCTCTCCCATTTCCCGCAGCTTTGCCGAATCACACAGGGCTTGATTGAGCACCTTGATTAATGCCTGCAGGTCATCTGGTGGAACCAACCAGCCATTTTCGCCTCGCACCAGGTCTTCCTGGGTGCCATCACCTTGAGCCACAATTACAGGTAATCCATGCGCCATGGCTTGTTGGATGGCTAAACCGCCTGTACCAGGTAAGATGAACAAATCTGCTTTTTGGAAATATGCTTCGAGCTCAGTGCCATGCTTGGCACCGCTGAATTCTGCGGTTGGATAAATCCTTTGAGCAAGCCCTTTCAATTCATCTTGTGCTGGACCATCGCCAACTACCACCAGATGTGGATGAATATCCTTTGCAAGAGCACTGCAAGCCTGCAGGAGTAAATCTACTCGCTTGCGTGCTTGCAGGCGTCCAACAAATAAGACTGTTGCCTGTCCCTCACTCTTGTGTATTTTTTGCGGAGGTGGTGTAGTGGGAGCAGGTACCACCGCATTAGAAGCCACATATACCCTCCCAGCGGATACGCCAAGCTGCCGGTATTGCTCAGCACCTTGCTTGCTATAGGCAATAACTGCGTCAAGTGAATGTAATAAACTTAATCGCTCTCTTCCCCGTATTCCTGATAATAGTCCACTAAGCGGTGGTGCTCCTAAACCCCAGCCAATTACCTTACGTCCATTTCCATGCATCCATGAGATTGCTTTACGTGTCACTGGATAACGGGGATTAGCCTCCACGATGAGTACATCCGGTTGCCAGGATTCCAGCCAGTTTAAAAAACCATTTTGCCAGCATAAGAACATCGTTGATCTGGGGTTGAAGAAATACCGGTTCTTCGCCTGAACAAGGCGTGCTACCTGCAATCGGTCGACGGGTTCGATCCCTTCATCAGCTAAAGGCAACCCAGCAAATACGCTTAATCCTCCCTTGCACTTCTGAGCTAAGGCGTCGAAAAATGCACCCCGATAGGATGGCACCACGCGTTGCTGCAAGCCTAAACGTCCTGGGAACATGTCATTCATCATGATTGTAAAATGCTCAGATATCCTTCCACCATATTGTCTAACCCAAAAGCCTCTTCTGCTCTCTTTCTCGCAGCCTTTCGATAGCTTACCTGCTCAATCAAGACGATATTTACTGCTTTAACAAGCCCCTCAATGTCGGGAGTCTCCAATTTCCATGGGTCTCCACCATAAGGCACCAATTGACCGGACTGACCGATGATGATCTCAGAAAGTGCACCGGTGTCAAACCCAACCACAGGTAATCCACAGGCTAATGCTTCAATGACCGAATTAGGGCAGGCAGGGTTCAAGTCCGCTGCATACAATACGTGGGCGGAGCGATCAATTTCAGGGATCTTTTCTGCTGCAACTTGCCCGGCGAACTTCACATTGATCTTGGTCGTATGCCTCCATTCTTGTTGCAATGCCTCAGAAATACGACCAACAACCAGCACTTCTATATTTAGAGTGTATGCAGAATGTAATTTCTCTCCCAGCTGTACCGCTGTTCGCAGACCCATTTCATATCCACCCCCAATCGTCCCTTCCACCAATAATATTCTGGTGTGGTCAACCGGCCTTTCTCCCTGTCCATCTGGTGAATATTGCGTAAGATCAACACCATTATGTACCACATGAGATGGAATGTGACTTTTACCGTATACACGTTCCCACCAGCGTTGGGAGAACACACTTTGATAGATGATCTGGTCTGCCAGCCTGGAACGTATCAAAGATAGGATGAAATTCCCATATTCTGCTCGTAAATAATGCTGCCAGCCTGTCCGTGTTTTACGATGGATCCAATTCATCCCATCCAGGCGCTGAATAATTCGCACGCCATGGCGTTTTGCACGCCAAAGACCGGGTATATCGCGTGTCCCTCCTATGACGAGGATTACATCATATGGGGTATCAGTCAGACTATTCGTGACCAAAATCCCCCTTTCCTGCAATCCTTTCATCAGTTTTCCACGGAATGAGACCATCCCACCCACACCACTCACCTTGGGGATCAAACATATTTTGCTGATTGGGTGCCTATTCCCCATTCCTGTTCCCTACACAATGGGCAGGCACCCCTGCCCAAATTTCATTTTCACCTGTCGATTCGAGTAAAACCGCATTCGCACCTACCACACTACCATGCCCAATCCTTAGCGTGCCTTCCTTACACAGGATTTTTGCCCCCGGGCATAAGATGGCCTCATCTTCAACAACAATGCCTACAAAATTAGATTGCGTAGCAGGGCGATAGATATCCGCTCTCCCCAGGGTGACACCCGGGTAAATTTTCACGCGATTTCCGATGATCGTTTTCGGATGGATCACCAGCCCAAATCCTCCATGAGCTAGCTCCAACTCCTCGCCTACAACCACCGAGCGTGGTATTTCAATCCCCAGTAGTTTTAACGAATAATAGGCTAACCCACCCAGCAGGGGGATTTTCCTTGCATAAACCAACCTGGTAAAAACATCACGGCGCATGCAATATTTTCTCAAAAAACCCTGGTAACAAACAAAGAAAAAGCATTATCAGGATATTTAGATGCTATTTTCTTACTCCTAACCGAAAAACCCTATAACCAGCGCTCATCCAGGCTTGTTCATCCCATCCTCCGACGGTATCAATCACCAATCGTGCAGGAGTTAATTCTTGTAGCTTTGTCGGATCTAATTCTTTCAGCTCTCGATGACCAACCAGTAATAACAGGATATCCGCTTCCCGAATCGCCTGTTCAAGGCTCGCCACACAATCTATACCTGGAATATTTACGTCTATTTTATATGGCTCATACGCATGAACCTTTGCCCCGGCTTTAGCTAATAATTTTGCCACTTCAATGGCTGGGCTTTCACGC
Source organism: Anaerolineales bacterium (assembly GCA_049287485.1). Classification (GTDB taxonomy): domain Bacteria; phylum Chloroflexota; class Anaerolineae; order Anaerolineales; family UBA4823; genus FEB-25. The sequence continues at coordinate 1,444 of JBAQFX010000405.1, read as the reverse complement.
AGGTCATCCACGTCAGCCTTAAAAGTTAATCCAAGTGCAGCAATGCTTGTACCAATCAGATCACCCCCAGCAGCCGCCTTGACCAGCTTCAAGACAAAATGTGGTTGTTCATCATTCACATGCCTTGCAGCAGAAATTAATGTTGTTATATCTGGCGCTGCCTCAACCAGGAACCATGGATCCACACTGATACAATGCCCACCCACACCAGGACCTGGACGGAGGATATTAACTCTTGGATGCCGGTTGGCAATGTTGATTGCCTCCCAGACATCCACCCCAAAGTGCTCCGCCAGTCTGGAAAATTCTATCGCAATGGCGATATTTATATCTCTATAGGTGTTTTCCATTAATTTCACCAGCTCAGCAGTGGTTGCATCGGTTAAAACAATCTCACCTTTAACGAAATACTCATACAAATCTCTACCAGCAATAGCAGATGCCTGGTCGATACCTCCAATGACCCTTGCATTCTCGATTAATTCCTGTATGATTTTTCCAGGCAAGACCCTCTCAGGAGAATATGCCAGATGGAAATCAGGACCTGCTTTCAACCCTGATCGCTCCAAGATGGGCTGCACAAGCTCAATGGTCGTCCTGGGAGGGGAGGTCGATTCTAATACGACTAAATTTCTTGAGCGAAGATATGGCACAATCGATTCCGCGGCTGCCATCACCGCTCGCATATCCGCCAGACGATAGCTCTTTCCATGATAGTTTCCCATCTTATCTTCATAAAATGGTGTCGGGACAGCAATAATGAATGCATCTGCTTCATCAGGGGTATCATTAACCTTCAATCGACCTGAGCTTAAGGCTTGTTCAACCAATGAGCGTAATCCCGGTTCGCTGATATGTATGCCGCCATTTTGAAGGGTTGTAATCACTTCGGCGTTGATATCCACACCAATAACTTGTAACCCATGGGTAGCAAAAGTGCTGGCGGTAGGCAGACCAATATATCCTAAACCGATTACGCATAATTTCTTAAAATTCATTCTTTCTCCACAACATTGAATTTGGACCGAGTAAGAGGCAAAGACTTATGAATAAAATTCGATCGGTAGGTAATTATCCCACAATCTTTTATGGCATGTCAATCAACATAGTAGAGTGTACCTTCCTGTTTTTTTAAATCTGGATCAAATGAAAATTCGCTCAAACGCTGATCTGGTGGTCACTGCATTCTCCAATATCGTCTGCAAGATTACCACGCTGTAAGAAAAGCACTTGCATTTTCAAGCTGAATGTAATGCTAGACTCACTGCAATGGCACGAGGTTCATACCAAATCCGAGCTTTTGTCCAAAGATCGTAGTAAAAATCAGCAATTCTCAATATGATAAGATAAGGTTGATGCGAGAAAAGAAAAGATGGAATGAAAAACAAAAAAGCAGAAGATACGACCAAGAAGTGATGGATGAAGAAATATGGAATTACCAGCA
>JBAQFX010000404.1:0-2894 GCA_049287485.1 Anaerolineales bacterium | reverse complement strand
ATCGTTGTTCCTGGGTAAGCTGTGTGTAGCTCATAAGCACTCCTTTGACTGGCAGTCTTTAGAGGCTTATCCTACCGCAGCTTACCTCTTTCTGCCATCAAAGTTGCACTTGTGAGTTGAACCTACGTTTAATTATTCTAACCCTGATTTAACTTATTTTAGGGAATGGCTTCTTAATAATCTCAAGTGCTCGGTTGTCATTAAATCACTGTAGGGGTAAAAATACCATAACGAAGAGTTTGGTAAGGTTAAAATCACCATTCGAGATAGGGCTACAAGTCACCTTTCGTTGCTTCATCCAATGTTGCAGTTGGGCTGTTAATCAATGGATGCAGAAAACATGTTGAACAAAATTACCTCTACATATGGGATATAGGAATTTTATATTAAGGCTCGGGCATCAGTGCCACAGTTTTTAATCACCTAGATGAGAGTGTTTACTTTCGGAGTTATCAAAAAAGGGCTGGGTGTTTCAAGTCAAGGGGTTAAGAGTGGATGCTTGGAAGATCAAAGGGTATAGTTACTCCTTCAATATTGGGTGTTGTTTTATTACCAACCTAGTAACTCAAATTATTCACGTCTAATCCGTGCTGACCAAGGTTAAAAACCATTATTCTATTAGCAACCTGGTTGCAAAAACCAGTTTGCCTTTTTGCTCATTGTGTCTCAAAGAACAAGTTCTTCGGACCGCACATGGGTGTGCTGTTCGGCAAATATGACCTGCTGGACCGCCTCACGGCATATAGAGTCCGCCCAGCGCCTAAAGACCCGCCTGGCAAGTTCGAGACTGGCACCAGCAACTTCGAAGGCATCTGCGGGGTGCTGGGGGCGCTGGAGTACATCGAATGGGTAGGCGAGACTTTTGGTGCGGAGCACGCCGAGCGTTATGCGGGTGAATACACCGGGCGCAGGTTAAATTTCAAGCTGGGCATGTCTGCCATCCGCAGCTACGAGTTCGAGCTCAGCCGGGCGTTATTAGATATCCTGGCAGAGACCCCCGGTGTGACGGTTTACGGCATCCAGGACACCCGCCGGCTGGAAGAACGCGTGCCCACCTGTGCGTTTACGTTAACAGGCAAGTCACCCCGCCAGGTGGCGGAAGAATTAGACGAAGCCAATATCTACGTGTGGGATGGTAATTATTATGCCCTGGCGGTCACCGAGCGCCTTGGGCTTGAAGAATCAGGCGGCATGGTGCGGGTAGGTCCGGTGCACTACAATACGCTGGAGGAGATCAGGCGGTTCGGGGAGGGGTTGGGGAAAATTGAGGCAGGAGTGGTCTGAGGGTATTGTTTAGTACTAGTGCTGCCCTTTCGCATTTACTATATTGTTTTAGGTGGGCCTATCTTTATTACTATGGGTATGGATTATAAGTGGGTAAAGCTGTTTTGGTTGGTCTTGGAGTTGGGGTTCTTGTGGGTGTTCTCGTAGGGGTTTTGGTCGCTATAGATCCAGGTTCTGGATTGTAAACAGGTGATACATTAGTCTCTAATGTAATTGGTTCACTACTTTCCGGTAACGACGTAAATTGCTGGGAGTTAATATTAAATTTATAAATCAGTCCACTATCAGAAACAAGGATAAGATTACCGTTTTCAATTGAAATTATCCTTAATGCTCCGTCATCTAGATTTGTTATATACGCATCAGTCTCGATTATATTAGCATTATCTATGGAGGATACCTTTAATAATACCAATACTCCAATATTCGGGTTATCTTGTTCCTTTCCTGCTAATACAATTATTCTCCCATTATTATTAACAATAATGCTCCATTGATTAATAAATGTATAATCATTGAATTGATATGGTGAAGAACCACTTTCTATCAGTACTCCATTTCCAACGTTTAAAGTTACTGGGGATGCTGGAACGCTAGATAAGAAGCTCCTACTTTCAAAATTGAACAAGAAAGATTCTCCATTAATTGCTGCTACTGTCAGCGTAGTTGAATCAGCACTTACTATTCTTACCGGACCAAAATTCTGAGGCGTCCAAAATAGCCCACTTCTTTCCAATAAATATTTTCCACTCATGTCAGAAGCATCGACAACCAAAACCCCTGCCCACGATAGATCATTTCCACTATTATCTCCATTTGCAGTATCATCGAAACGTCCACCTGCATATATAACAAAATGTATTCCATTAATATCTGCCACCCATTGATTGATGATTTTATAATTAGAACGCAAAGGTGAAAAATTCGTTTCAACGATATTGCCAATTCCGGCTGGTCGTCGTAAAAATGGAGAAGTATATTCTCCTTGGGGCACATAAATGGGAGTTGGTTTAGTTACGTTTAGAGCTGATGGAGTTTTGCGTGCGTTTACACAATTTTGATAATCTGACTCAATCATCTGACGCTGAGCATCGGATAATCCCTTCCTGAATGAAAAAAACTGATCACAGATTGTTTCAGGTGATAAAGTAGATGTAGTATTTGGACCAGGGTAAGCACCATCTTCTGGTTGAGGTGAAGGGAAGCTCTTAATTGAAAGAAAAAATATTACTACAATTAAGATTAAAACGACTAACCCAGTCAGTAAATTCGCAAAATAAGAAAAAATAGTTTTTTTCATGGTGAATAAACCACTTTCCAAGGATCCCAGCTAATGTCAGTCGATACAGGCATTTCAAGAGGGATTCCATTTATGGTTGACGTCCGTGGATCACTCATTATTCTGCCCCAAAGTTCCAGCCAACCCTCACTAGGTAAATTATCAATCGCATCTGGGAGTCCGCTATTACAATCATCTCGTTCTTGACAGGCACTTGATTTGGTAAGGCTTCCCATAAATCCGATAGGATCATAGTATTGAAGGTACATATATAAGGATAAATAATACCATTGTTCAGAATGCTGATAGTAGTGTAATATATTTTCTGTAA
>JBAQFX010000403.1:0-10235 GCA_049287485.1 Anaerolineales bacterium | reverse complement strand
CGATTAAGTTCTTTGGATACTTTCCTCAGCAGGTTATAAACCATCGTATGGTCTGCGTGGCTACCATGAGAGAGATTAAGCCTGGCGACATTCATGCCAAATTTAATCAGGCGGCGAATGGTGGTTTCATCCTGGCTGGCCGGACCGATCGTGGCAACAATTTTCGTCCTGCGTTCCATAAGGCACCCTCCCCTTCTATTATACCTTTACGATCGGGATAAAAAAAGAAAAGCCAGCAAGATGAATATCTGGCTTGCTTGTTGTTCACAGTATTTGCTCGCTCCTCACCCCCGACCTTTCCTGTTATGCTGCAGGGAAGACGGGATACTAGCACATTGGTGGGTAGTTACGCTTAGTTAATAAGTTTTTCCTTTTAAATATAGCGAAGCTCAACTGCTTCGCGCTTCATATCGGCGCGGAAATCAGGATGAGCGACGCTGATCAAGGTTTCGGCACGCTTGCGAATGCTTTTACCATACAAGTCGGCCACACCATACTCGGTGACAACATAGCGCACGTGATTGCGGCTGGTTACCACCCCTGCGCCACGCTTGAGCATGGTCACAATGCGTGAGACGACCGTGCCATCGCGCATGGTGGTGGTGCTGGGCAGGGCAATGATGGGCACACCGCCTTTGGAACGGGACGCACCATAAATAAAGTCCAGCTGACCACCCACACCACTGTACAACTTTGGACCGATACTATCGGCACAGATTTGCCCGGTTAGGTCCACTTCAATGGCCGAGTTAATCGCCACCATGCGATCGTTTTGGGCGATGACAAAGGGATCATTAATATACTCGGTGGGATGCAACTCAATTAATGGATTGTCATCCACCCAATTGTACAGCCTGCGCGAGCCGATGATAAACCCAGCCACGATTTTACCGGTATGCAGACTCTTGCGAGCGTTGGTCATGACGCCAGCATCCACCAGGTCGATCACACCGTCGGAGAATAACTCGCTATGCACTCCCAAATCTTTCTTGTTATATAAATACTTCAACACGGCATCCGGGATGGCACCAATACCCATCTGCATGGTAGCGCCATCGGGAATCAATTCAGCGATATATCCCGCAATCTTTTCCGTGATCTCATCTGCTCCTTCACCTCCCATGGACATCTCGGCCAGCTGGTAATTGACCGGGACGATGTAATTGACCCGGCTGAGATGGATAAATGAATCGCCCAGGGTACGGGGCATTTGTTGGTTGACTTCGGCGATAATGATCTGGGCAGATTCAGCCGCAGATTTGGTCAAACCATTCTCGATACCAAAACTTAAGAAGCCATGCTCGTCTGGAGGGGATAGATGCACCAAAGCGACATCGATCGGTAGTATTTTATTCTTGAACAGCAGGGGAAATTCCGAGAGCAGGACCGGGGTGAAATCTGCGCGCCCCTCCTGGACTGCCTTGCGGATATTGGCGCTGATGAACATCGTATTGACCCGCATATGTCCTTCCATCTCCGGACTTACATAATCGGCAGGTCCAACACTGAGCGCCTGGCATATTTCCACATCTCTTAGATTAGGCGCATGTTTCACCAGGGCGGCCAGGACGGTTTGCGGGGTAGAACAGTTGCCGGTTAAAAATATACGCTGGCCAGATTGGATCTTTTTGACGGCTTCTTCAGCAGGAACGACGCGCGATTGGTAGAGCTTGTTAAGATCCATTTTTCTACTCCTCTTCTTCGACGTCGGTCCTCATGTGAGGCAAACGCCGGAGGTCACCTTTATAAATGAGCGCGCCCATTTCCAGGGCTGGATTTTCTTCGATGGCCAGCTCAGTGCCTTTTTCAGCCACTTCTTTGATATAAGGAAAAGCCGCATTTAAAAATGCATAGGTCGAAGTACGGGCGACCGCGCTGCCCATATTGGGCACGCAGTAATGAGTGATGCCTTCTTCAACAAAGGTAGGATGCTCGTGCGTAGTTGGACGGGAGGTCTCCACACACCCACCTTCATCGATGCTGACATCCATGATCAAGGACCGGGGTCGCATCCCACGGATCATTTCACGGGTGATTACGATTGGTGGGCGCTCGCCTGGAACGAGGATACAGGCTGCTACAATGTCGGCGTAGGAGGTAGCCCTGACCAAGTTATGCGGGGTTGAAACCATGGTGGCTACCCCGGGAAACGTCTCGTGGATGAGTTGCAGGGCATCAAGATTCGTATCCAATATGGTCACATGTGCTCCCACCCCCAGGAATGAGCGCGTGGCGGCTGTCCCTGTCACACCTGCACCCACGATGACCGCTTCGGCAGGTGGAACACCGCCCATACCACCTAATAAAATCCCCTTGCCCCCAGCATCATTTTGCAGAAAATGTGCCCCTATTTGCGCTACCAGGCGACCACCGATCTGACTCAGCGGTTTGCGCACGGGTTGAGTCCCATCGGATAATTGAATCTGCTCATAAGCGATGGTGGTGATCTTCTTCTCCTGGATGAGGTCGATCTTATCCTGCCGGGATGAAAAGAGATGCAACAGACCCATGATGGTGATTTCAGGGCGCAACCACTCGAGCTCTTCATAGGTGGGACGGGCGACTTTACATAGGATATCCGCACGCCCGAATACCTCGTGAGGGGTATAAACAATCCTGGCTCCTGCCTGCTCATATTCCTGGTCACTGAAACCGGCACCAATCCCTGCATTATGTTCGACATAGCAGACGTGACCCTCTTTGGTGAGCATCTGTACCGCTCCTGGGGTTAACCCCACCCGGAACTCAAAGGTTCGTCTTTCTTTTGGAACGCATATGTTCATTCGCTTCACTCCTCTGATCAATCCAATGAATTGCTTATCACCCTTGTGACTTATGCATAGGGGTGGGCTTTTATTTTATATTCAATACTTCCCGAATGCGCGGGATGGCCCAATCCAGGGTTGGCTGGTCGATAACCAATGGTGGTGCGAAACGGATCACATTTTCGTGAGTCTCTTTGGCAAGGATGCCCTTGCTGACCAGGGACTCGCAAAATCTCCGTGCACCACCAGCTTTGGGGTGCAGCTCAACCCCGATCATCAACCCTTTCCCACGCACTTCTTTGACATGCGGACTGGAAATCTCAGCCAGCTGCTCATAAAAATATTCGCCCATTCTGGCAGAGTTTTCGATCATATTTTCTTCGATGAGCACGCGCATGGCGGCGCGTGCCACTGCCATGCCTAACGGATTGCCACCGAAGGTCGAACCATGTTCGCCAGCTTGAAATAATCCCAACAATTCCGCCGAGCCTATGACAGCAGAGACGGGGTAAAAACCACCGGACAAGGCTTTGCCGAGGATGACCAAATCTGGGTGGACTGCTTCATGGTCACAGGCAAACAATTTCCCCGTCCTGCCCAGCCCGGTCTGGATTTCATCGGCGATGAAAAGCACATTATTTTTTGTGCACAGATCGCGTACTTGTTTTAGATAGCCAGCGGGAGGGATATACACCCCCGCTTCACCCTGGATGGGTTCTAGCATCACCGCAGCTGTATGGGGAGTGATGGCCTTGGCGATTGCCTCCGCATCCCCAAAGGGAACAATCTGAAAACCTGGCGTAAACGGCCCAAAATCGTGACGATAGAAGGGTTCGCTGGAAAACGAGATGATAGAAATGGTACGCCCGTGGAAATTATTCTGACAGGTGATGATCTCAGCCTGATAACGAGGTATACCCTTCACCTGATAAGCCCATTTACGGGCTAATTTGAGGGCAGTTTCTACGGCTTCTGCCCCTGAGTTCATGGGCAATGCCATCTCATAACCCGTGAGATCAGATAATTCCTGATAAAACAGTGGCAGTTGGTCATTTCGGAAGGCCCGCGAGGTTATGGTCAATTTACTAGCTTGCTCGAGCATGGCAGCGAGGATCTTGGGATGGATATGTCCCTGGTTGAGGGCTGAATATGCGCTCAGGCAATCCAGATAGCGATTGCCATCCACATCAAATACCCATACCCCTTCCCCGCGGCTGATCACCACATCCAGAGGGTGATAGTTGTGTGCGCCAAAACGCTCTTCCAGATCAATGTATTGCTGTGTATCCATATCACCTCACGCTGTACCTAACAAACGCGCCAGTATCGCCTTTTGTGCATGCAAGCGATTGTGGGCCTGTGGAAAGAGCACCGAATGAGGACCATCGGCAACTTCGTCGGTGATTTCTTGCCCGCGGTGAGCGGGCAAACAATGCATGACGATCACTTCTGGATCAGCGAGCTCCACTAATTGAGAGTTTACCTGATAGGGTGGAAATACCTGCTCGCGAATGCGGGTCTCTTCCTCCTGACCCATGCTGGTCCAGGCATCGGTGTAAATGACCTGGGAACCTTTCACCGCCTGGCGAGGATCGAGAAGCAGGTTGATTTTGCTGCCACTGAGTTGGGCTAATTTTTTCCCAACTACCAACGCAGAGGGCTTGATTTCATAACCAGGCGGACTGGCGATGGAGAAATTGGCACCCAAAAGGGCACTGATATGCATTAAAGATACGGCAACATTATTCCCATCACCAACGAAGCTGATGTTCAAACCCCTCAAATGGCCAAATTTTTCCTGGATGGTCAGAGCATCCGCCATTCCCTGGCAGGGATGGTTATAATCACTCAATCCGTTGATCACCGGAATGGCTGACCATTTCGCTAATTCCAATACGTGCTCATGTTCAAAAACGCGAGCCATGAGCACATCCACATATCCTGAAAGTACCCTGGCGATGTCGGCGATGGATTCGCGCTTACCCAGGCCGACCTCGGCGGGTGAAAGGTAAAGCGCATCTCCACCCAGATGACGCATGGCCATATCAAATGATACTCGTGTGCGCAGACTGGGTTTTTGAAAGATCATGGCCAATGTTTTACCCTTAAAAAGTGGGGGATTTCCCTGTTTTCGATATTCTGCCTTTAATCGCACAGCCAAATCCAGCATACTCTGGATTTCTGAAGCCGGGAAATCTGAGATGGCGATAAAGTCTTTCATATGGTTTCCTCCAATGTAAAATGAAAGCTTTCGAGCAGTATAACACAACCACAATCGATGCCACATTGCCATAGTTCAGAGGAAACTTCGATTAATGTCATGTTTAATCGAATAAAGAAACACCCCAGGGAGTGAATCTCTGGGGTGTTTCGATTTAGCTCAACCTACCCATCACCTTTGTACGAAAGGCAGATAGAGATTGCCTGAAACCATGGTTAGCTGGGTAGCTGTATTGTTGGTCAGGTCAGCATCAGCAAGATCACTGCTCACCATGGCGGTATTGGTTATTTCGCCTCCCATGGGAGGTGCCATAACCACGATGGTTAATTCAACCATATTTCCAACCGCGAGATCACCCACATCGCAGGTTACCTCACCGCTGGCTTCAGTACATCCAGCAGAAGCGTGGTCGAAGGTGACACCCACGGGTAAGGTATCCACCACCATCACACCCGTTGTGTCATCCGGACCAGTATTGCTCACGGTAAGCGTGTAGGTCAGCGGCTGGCTCTGCCGCACCGGATCGGGTGCTGCACTGCCCGTAATGGCCAGGTCTGCAAAGGGTGCTACAGTCATGGTGACGGGGATCTGGATCAGGGGATTTACCGGGTCATTGCTTGAAACAAATAAAGTGGTGGTATACACCCCAAAATCCATACCGGTGGCGTCCAGCAGGACATCCACTGAGCTGGTATCACCAGGAAGGGTCGTGCCACTGGTAGGATCTGTGCTCAACCAGGGTGTATCCACGAATTGACTGAGTGAAATGTCATCATAGAACACCGAAGAAGCTCCATTAGCAAACAGGTCGACGGCAGCAATGTTCACCGCGCCACCACCCGACATTCCATCTGACCAGGAACCGGTGAAGAGCAAATCACCTCCATAATAGAACGATTGGGTATCAGCATCCAGGTTGATCACATCGCGGATTTCAACCCACTCTCCCTTGATCATGGGTAGAGTCCCCCCAACTGGACCATCATTGGTCACCAGGCCGGTGGCACTATCGAAGTTGATCTCGGTCGACCAATTGGTATCCGCACCACCATTGGTATAAGTGTTGAGTAGGATGAAGTAGGTGATGCCGGTGAAGTCTGTGGGGACATACTGCCAGGCAGTATAGGTCCATTGCCCGGAGGTATATCCGGAGTAGGAGTGGGTCAGGTCCGAAGCGCCCAGGATGTCCACCGAGTTAGGCGTGCTACGTGCCTGGACATCCGAGGTGAGGGCTCCCGCCGCGGAGTCATTTCCCCAACCAGCCCAACCACCCTGTCCGTGCAGCTGGAAATCAGTAGGGTACTCATCGAAGTTTTCCGACCAGCCTACGGTCGATTGCCCATCGAATAGCTGCCAATCCAGATCTGCGGTACCCAGGTTGCTGATCGAAAGAGGCAAGGTCACCAGTTGAGCGGGTTGCGTGCTGAGAATTTCCAAAGGATCGACGGAGATTTCAGGAGCAGAGGGGATGGCGACAACCACGGGTAAAAGTGTGGCGGAAGCCGTGGATGGTGTGAGAATTACCGCACCAAACAACTGATCTCCCGGATGAGCACCGGTCACATCGGCAGTGATGGTTAATTCCACAGTCTCTCCAGGTGAAAGCGTGAACTGGTCAGGTGTGACGGTGATGGCCAGGTTTGGATCACTGGTAGTACTGGCAACCCAGCTATCACTTTCTGGTAAAACGCTGGTCACGGTCCTGGTCCAGGTACATGAGCCTTCGCAAGAGAAACTCACCATGCTGGGTTGATTGAGTGTCTTGGGATCACCACCAGTGTTGGGATTGGCGGCCACGTAATCACCAGCGGTTTCATCCATGACCAGGCCTGCACTGCCCGTGCTACCCAGGGCTAATCTCCCTGAACCCATTTCATATGGGTCGGCGGGACCTATGCCGTTCGAGTCTTTCACCGGGGTTGGGTCAGCGGTGCTATCCATGGCAGAACGAATCTCAGCCACGGTCCAGTCCGGGCGGAGCGCCATCATCAAGGCGGCTGAGCCGGCACTATGCGGAGAGGACATGGAGGTTCCCTGCAGGAAGGCAAATTGATATGGATCGCCAGCTGAGGCAGCATAGGCTGCCAGGATGTTCACGCCAGGGGCGGTGTAATCGGGCTTGAGCAGCTCAAAATTACTGGGACCACGCGAGCTGAAACCAGCCATGATGTCCTCCCAGGCTGGATCGATGATCACCTGGGTGGTTGAGTAGATGGTAACCTCTGCAGTCGGGTCACCACTGACCAGGTCCACAATAGCCAGCCCATCATCCTGGGTAACCATCACCGATGGAGGCGTAGGAGGCACAGCACCCATAACGGTTGGAGGACCACCAGCATTATTGAAGATCACCACACCCGTGGCACCTGCATTGGCCAGATTGGCAATCTTGGTGGCAAAGGTACACGACCCGCGCAGTGCCAGGCCGATCTTGCCATCGAACGAGTTCGCCGGAAAAGCATTACATGCCAGGATGTTACTCGGGTCGACGTCTCCGGCATACAGGATTGGTCCCGTTACGTCTGAGTCGATGATGACTGTATCACCAGGTACCGCGGCGACGTCGGTTAGATTACCTGCGACGGAGGTGATATCCAAGGTATTGGCAATGATGCGGCTATGGGTTGAGGCAGCCACGGATGAGTTCCATGGCCCGGTATGAGCAACCGTACCGTAACCTGGCCCGTTATTGCCTGCCGACGCTGAGACAAAGATCCCAGCGGCGAAAGCATCGAGGAAAGCCTGGTCAACGGGGTCAGCCCAGGGGTTATCGACACCAGAAATGGAGTAGTTGATCACATTCACTTCATCCGTGCCGATAGCCAGGTTCACAGCTTCAATCGAGGCTGAATCGGGGCAGGAGGGGTTGCAAACCTTGTAAGCTACAAGGTTGGCGTGGGGGGCTACACCAGAGATGGCTCGGGTAAATTCCGTGTTGCCGACCGTAAAGGTGGCATCGATGGCGTCACCGGCAGCGGTGCTGCTGGTGTGGCTGCCATGACCATCGGTATCTTCCGGACCGCCACTTCCGCCAGGATAAAGGTCATAGGCCGCGATTAACTTATTGTTACAGAAATCAGGGTTGGCTACACAATATCCATGGAAAACGCCATCTCCATATGGATTCTGAATGGCATATCCGTCGGGACCTGTGGCTGCGAAGGAAGGATGGGCGTGATTTATGCCTGAGTCGATCATGCCGACCACGATGTCTTCACCCTCGGTGGCAATTCCGCCGATAGTATCACCATCCCAGATACTGGGGGCCCCGATCAAGGTCGGCCCCATATCGGTATCAAGCTGGTTGAGCTTATCAGCGTAGACCGTTTTCACCCCTGGCAAGTTGAAGGCTTGTAAAGCCTCATCATGCGAGATACGTACGGCGACTGCATCCAGGGTGTATTGATAATTGTAGACGACCTCGATGGAGTGGCCAAAAGTAGCTTGCATGGTGTTGACTAATTTTTGTTGCTGGCCATTCAGATAAGCCAGGTAAGCCTGGCTGGCTGATGTACTGGGATCCAAACGGTGTCCCCCGATTGTCTGAGGACTGGTCGGTGCCAACCCTGAAATCCCACCGGTATATAACGATATCGAGGGAGCACTGAGCTGGACGATGTATATTCCAGTATCACTTTCTGGAAGTGTTTGGGTTGGTTGGGTGAACTTATTTTGATTACCGGTTGCATTAGCCTGGGTTATTCCAGAGAAACCAAACAATACACCGAAAATCATCCCCATGATCATAAAACTATTGATCAACTTCTTGATCAAAGTATGGTTTTTCATTATCGTCTTTCTCCTTTTCTGTTGCTATTTATTAATTGATTAATTGTTATTCTTGGTTGAAAGTAATGTTGGCTGTTTTTTCCTCCTTTCTTCCAATAAGCGGATCCCTCCTGATTCGATAAATGCAACTATACTGAGGCGATGGATATATTGAGCTTATACCTGGATCAGGTTCGATAGGTTCTTCCAGATTATTTCAAGATAACGAAGGATCTACCAGTGCTAAAAGCACTGAAGAGAGAAACCTTCAGCAATGGATTTTTGTGGTGAAGAGCAAGGCTCAGGGAATTGCGGTTTTGTTGGTTTTGTTCGAAATATGTACCAGTTATCCAACCCATAAACAACCATTCTTTCTATAAGAAGTAAACAAGGAGATAGTACCGTCTCTTGTTCTCAATTTGTAACTATATATTCCTAAATCGATGAGAATGGGGATTGGTTTTATACAATACTTCACCTTTAATAGATATTTATACCTGGATCAACTATTTCCTTGAAATTACCAAGGGTTCCCTCACTTTAATCCACGAAAGTATATCATATTACGATGGATTGGATAAGTAAAATTTCACTGTATTAGAAATGCTTAATCTCCAGTTCAAAACCAAGCGAGTCACAAAACACCCCGGTGATTTCTCAGCGGGGTGTTTGATTCGGATATGATGCTGCTAATTACTTCACAGCAATTGGCAGGTAGGTAAAGACGGTAGCAGGAATGACGGTTGTATCTTGAGTAGCAGTGTTATTTTCGAGGTCAGGATCCAACTCGGCACCTGTAACAGTCGCTGAATTGGTGATGGACCCTTCCATATCTGGAGTTACCAGGATGGTAAGTTCAGCCACTTCAGCAGCGGCGAGATCACCTACATCGCAGGTCACCACGCCACCCATTTCTGTACAACCCGCACTGGCACTGACGAAAGTGACGCCTGCAGGTAAGGTATCCGCCACGGTGACCCCAGTAGCATCCTGGGGACCATCATTGGTGACCAGGAGGGTGTAAGTCAGTTCATCGCCAACCTTCACAGGTTCGGGATCGCCGGTCTTGGTGATGGCCAGATCTACCGATTGGACTGTCAGGGTGACCGGCACTTCGACCACCGGTGTATCTGGATCGTTGCTAAGGACATCCAGGCTTGCCAGATATTCACCGGAGGCGAGGCCTGTTGTGTCATACGTGACATCCACCACCACCGATTCACCGGCGAGTACGGTACCAGAGGTTGGATCTTCGCTCAACCAGGGTACGTCCTCAACAACCATCCCTTCCAGGCGGAAAGCGATGTCTTGCAGGGTGGCTCCAAGGACTGTCCAGTCCTGCCATTCTGTACCAAGACCAAAACCGCCACCAGGATTAACAAACTGACCGGTATTGTCATTGGTCGTATCTGCGGGCTGTCGGCCAAATTGACCACCGCCGCTGAAACCCATGGATGGATAAAAAACCAGCCAGTATGTGC
>JBAQFX010000402.1:0-2469 GCA_049287485.1 Anaerolineales bacterium | reverse complement strand
CACCCGGTATTGGCTCATCTCGCGAGGAAAATACCGCTACCACCTATGCTTTTCTCCCTGAAGTCGATGTGGTCATTTTTGTTACTAGCGTTGAAGCGCCGATCAGCGAACCTGAAAAGAAATTCCTGGAAGATATTCGCCAACATGCGCACAAGTTGTTCCTGGTGGTTAATAAGACCGATTTATTATCCCCAGCAGAGCTCGACCAGGTAATGGATTACATCTGCGAGGGGATTTCTCCTCTGCTTGGTGAATCGAATGTACGCATCTACCCACTATCCGCTAAACAAGCTTTGGATGGAAAACAGGGTAAAGACAATCAAAAGCTGCAGCAAAGTGGAATCCTGGAGTTCGAAGCGGCTTTAGCGGCTTTTTTGTCCCAGGAAAAAAGTAAAGTTTTTCTGCTATCGATCTTGGATCGTGCATTACGGTTATTAGATGAATTTAGAATTGAATATTTATCCATTGATCACTCAACGTCCAGGCCACAAAATCGAACAGCTCTATTAATGAGAATAAGTGAATCGATGGAATCGTTACGGGAGATGATCCAATCTAGCGCTGAAATTTTTCCGTCACAGGTGGAAGAGGTTGTGGATACTACGATCGTGCAAGCTCCTATTGAGCAAGCCATTGAAGCCAGCCAGCTCAATCCGAAAACGGGACAAAAGCGGGGATTAGTAATCACCCGAACCTGTCCAATCTGTGCGGCTCAAAGCCAGTCAGTGTGGGATTTTTTCGTGGACTGGCAATACGCAATCACGAGAGACGAGGATGTGCGGCGAGCATTTCGGGCTGCCCACGGATTCTGCGGGGTCCACACCTGGCAATTCGGGCAGATCGCCAATGCCCAGGGAATCAACGAGGGATATGCTCCCTTGATTGAGTCCGTTACCGGGCAATTGCAAGCTTTAGTTGGTCGTCCAGCAACTGAGGACGCATCAATCATAAATACGCTGATACCCACTGTCGACAGCTGCCCGGCATGCCGCGTTTTGCGCCAGACCAGCGAAGCTCAAATACCGCGCCTCCTTGAAGAAGTGTCTACTCCTGAAGGTCAGGCGCGTTATAGTAAATCCCTTGGATTGTGCATCCCTCACTTACGGCTGGTCTTGCTTTCATCTCCACCACTCGACGCTTCTAATTTCTTACTCAGTGAAGCAGCCAATCGATTGGAGGAGATCTCGGAGGATATGCATAGTTATGTTCTCAAGCGCGATGCATTACGCAGCGGACTATTGAACTCAAACGAGGAAAACGCCTGGCGTCGGGCACTCTTGCAGCTGGCCGGCGAACGTACAGCTTATGCATCATAAGACATTTGGATATGGTTGATCTACTCAATCCCGATCAACAACGTTCAGTGACCATCGTCCTGAGAATGTTCGAAGAGAACTTGCGCCAGGCAGATAGCATATTGAAAGAGGCAGAAACGACCGGTATTCTTTACCATAGGAAGCTAGAACAAGACCCATTAAAGCGACAGGCTGCTCAAATACTGATCGATACTGCATATAAAGAGATTGGCAAATTAGCCAATGAATTAGGATTAAATACAGAATTAGATAACCCAGCGGGACTGATCAGCGGGCAGATGAGTGAAAGCTGGGTCAATATAATGGATTCACACTCAAAGAAGTTGAAGCGATTTGGAAACGTTGATCCAAGGCTGGAATATGTATACGATCCACCCATTAACCATTTAGCCCAATTAGCTTTAGCATTAGCGTCGATATTCAATGTAGCTTTTGAAGAATGAGATAAAATTCAACACGCTGCATTCAAACTATTTATATCAGGAGGCAAAAATGTCAACCATACAATCTGTTCATGCACGCGAGATACTGGACTCACGTGGCAACCCCACCGTAGAGGTCGAAATTCTCCTGGACGATGGGGCGTTTGGACGGGCTGCTGTCCCCTCCGGCGCTTCCACCGGTATCCACGAGGCGCTCGAATTACGCGACAGCGACAAGAGCCGCTTTGGGGGGAAAGGCACCCTTAAAGCCGTGGAACATGTCAATCAGGAAATTGCGAAAGCCATCCTGGATATGGATGCACTGGACCAATCTGCTGTGGATGCGACCATGATCGCCCTCGATGGCACGCCCAATAAAAGCAAGCTTGGGGCAAATGCCATCCTGGGAGTCAGCCTGGCAGTGGCACGCGCCGGGGCCGACTCGGTCGGTCTGCCTTTATATCGGTATCTGGGTGGGGTAGGCGCAAAGCTATTGCCGGTGCCAATGTTCAACATCCTGAATGGGGGCGTGCATGCCAATTGGCAGGGCACCGACCTGCAGGAGTTCATGATTACCCCGATCGGCGCACCGAATTTCCGTGAAGCCCTACGCTGGAGTAGTGAAACGTACCAATCGCTGAAAAGCGTGCTTAAGAACAGCGGTCATTCTGTTGGAGTAGGCGATGAAGGCGGTTTTGCACCAGCCTTAAAGAAAAATTCAGATGCAATAG
>JBAQFX010000401.1:0-3535 GCA_049287485.1 Anaerolineales bacterium | reverse complement strand
GATCTACGACGTCCGGGGAAATGTTATTGCTTCGATCGAGTGGGTTATCGAAGATAGCGCGGTGATTTCGTATACCTTGAGAACATATTACGATGATGCTGGGCGGGTAACGGATGTAGTCCAGAATCTAAGAGGGCAATCAATTAGTAACCCAAATCCTCCGAATTACAATCCAGTTTATCCCGATCAAAACATTAAAAACAGTACTGTTTATAACGACGATAGCACAGTAAAAGAGACAATCGATAACGTTGGAAATATCACCTATTATTGCTACGATCAGCTCAACCGGGTGGTAAAAACCATCGATAACCCGAGTGTACCTGATCCGTGTCCGCCATATACACCTCAATCTGAGCCCGATCAGGACGTTATCAACCAGACGATATATGATGCTGCTGGAAATGTCATTGCCACAATCGACCCAGCTGAGCGAGTGACCCGCACTTATTATGATACTTTAAATCATCCGGTTTCAGTGGTGCAAAACCTCACAGGAAATATATACGACCCGCCCCCACCATGGAATGAAGTTAATCCCGACCAGAACGTGCGTACCGACACGATCAACGATGAAAATGGAAATGTCCAACGGACAATAGATAACGCAGGCAGGATCACCCATTATTGTTATGATAAATCAAACCGCTTGATTAAAACAGTAGCTAATCTTTGGAACCCGAACTCCGACCCCTGTGATCCATCATTCGTGCCAAGTTCCGATGCCGATAAAGATATTGCAATGAGAACAGTTTACGATGGCAACGGAAATGCAATTGAAACTATTGATCCATTGGACATCGTCACGCGAACCTTTTACGATGCACTAAACCGGCCGACCCTGGTTGTGCGTAACTTCACCGGAAACATTCAAGACCCACCACCGCAATGCAATCGAGACACGACGGGAGAAGAAGACCCCATAAATATATGCACTGAAACCATCTACGATGATGCCGGTAATGCTATCGCCACGATCGATCCGTTAGGAAGGGTTACTCGAACGTATTATGATAGTCTCAACCGGCCAGTGCTGGTAATCCGCAATTTAACACCTCCGGACTACGAAAATCCCGAAAAGCCCGATCCGTCCACCTTTGGGAATGACGAAAATGTTGCAACTGAAACCTTCTACGATGCGCGCGGCCGAGCGATTGCATCAAAAGAATACTGGGTGGAGGATGGACAGCCTAAGAATCGGGTTACTCGCACCTATTACGACGACTTGGGTCGCCAGGAATGGGTCGTTCGCAATCTTGTCGGCCAAGCAATAGAG
Organism: Anaerolineales bacterium; assembly: GCA_049287485.1. Taxonomy (GTDB): domain Bacteria; phylum Chloroflexota; class Anaerolineae; order Anaerolineales; family UBA4823; genus FEB-25. The sequence continues at coordinate 2,259 of JBAQFX010000401.1, read as the reverse complement.
GATCCAGAGCCACCGTCAACCTATAACAATACTGTGAATATCAAGGCAAAGGCTGTTTACGACTCCCACGGTGACGCAATTATTAAAATTGAATATCTGACAGATGCAGATGAGCAACCTTTTACCCGTACGAACCGCACATATTTCGACCTGCTAGGTCGCCCTGTTCTGGAAGTACGTAACCTCGATCCGGACATTGATCCTTATTCTACAACTCACCCAGATTGCAACAGGGACACGACCGGAATTGGATCACTATATAACATATGTAATGAAACCACCTACGATCGCAATGGGAATGCAATTGCATTGAAAGAGCCATTGGGTCACAGTACGCGTACGTATTACGATGGGCTTAATCGTCCGGTAACCATTGAAAAGAATTTATCTGTGGGTATTTATGATCCAATTCCCGACCGAAATCCAGAAATCCCAGATCAAAATATCCGTACGGATATATCGTATAACCAGGCTGGTGACCGTAGTTTTGTAATCGATCCCAATGGTGTGACTACGGCATATGAATATGACGGAATAAGCCGGCTGACTGCAGTTATCGAGAACTACCAGGAAGGTCAGCTACCGACGGTCGACGTTAACGTTCGGACAGAGTACACGTATGATAAGCGGGGGGACCAATTAACCATGCGTGACGCCAATGCCACATTAAACAACACCCAAAACTATACGGTATTTGGCTATGATGATCTAGGCAGGCTGATCACTGAAACTGACCCAATAGACAACGCATGGTTCTACCACTATGATGTCAACAATAATAAAGTGGAGTTAATAGATGCCAATGATGAAAGTACAAGCTACCACAGCGATGGATTGGACCGCCTGGATGTGATCGATTACCCGGATCCAGACGCGACCGTCACCTATTACTATTCGGCTTTAGGATGGCGGATGGCTATGAGCGACGGAGTGGGAATGACAGAGTGGCAATACGATCCATTGGGCAGAATCCTAACAGTGACCGACCCCTTCGATAGTGTAATCAATTACACTTACGACGCCTCCGGTAACCGGCAAAGTATTTCGTATCCTGACCAGAAAATCGTGAACTACTCATATGACTCTCTCGGACGATTGAACCAGACCACAGATTGGGATGAGCAGATCACCACGAATAAGTATGATGTGGCTGGAAACAACGTTTTCATAGAATATTCCAACGGTGTCTTATCCTCTTATACCCATGATGGTATGGAGCGCGTAGAACGTATTGAAAACACTACAACCAATGGAACTCTAACCTACTTTGAAATTATCTACGATCCAGCTGGAAACCGAGTTAGCCAGACCGAGCGGGTACGACAACCGGGCGAACCGCTGGACTCTATTTTTGCCGACGGGTTCGAAAGCGGAGATTTCTCTTACTGGTCAGCCCACTCATCCGGCAATGACTTATCTGTAAGTACGTCAGCAGCGATGGTTGAAACCTATGGAATGAAGGTAGCCATCAATGACGGCGAAATACTGGGGGTAACAGATGAAACGCCGGATGCTGAAGCGCATTACTTCGCCCGTTTCTATTTCGATCCAAACTCTATAATAATGAGCTCTGGGAATGTGCATCAGATATTCCAGGGAAACTTAGAATCTGGTAGCGCGTCTAGCATAATCAAGATCCAATTACGTAAGAGTGGATCTCTTTATTACATCGATGCTTATATACGCAGCGACAGTGGTAGCTGGGCTTTGCCACTCTCAGCATCTCTCAGCGATACCTCACATTGTATCGAGATCGAATGGAAAGCCGCTTCTTCAATGTTTATAAATAATGGCTATCTGAGGCTGTGGGTAGATGGGAGACTGATGGGTACACGGGGTGGAATTGACAATGATACCCTTAGAGTTGGACAGATAAAAATGGGAACAGTAAGCACTCCCAATTCCGGTACACGAGGATCGTATTGTTTTGACTCCTTTGCTTCACGAAGTAATGAAACGTTGGGTTTGATCACAGGAGCACATGGTTGTCCTGACCCCAACCAAATGGAGGGATTATCCCTTGATGCAAGTATAGCGATACCTCTAACCATTACATTGCCTTACTCCGGTGAATTGCCCATTTCTGGAACGATTCCATTAATTGATATCATCCCCTTTGATGATGAGATAACCGTTATAACTGTCACTCTACCTTATACGAGTGAGATGCCACTCACTGATACCCTTCCCATTACAAGCGGGCTGGCTATATTACCGGACACAGTGATCATCACCGATGAGGTGCCGTTAGAATTTAAC
>JBAQFX010000400.1:0-10802 GCA_049287485.1 Anaerolineales bacterium | reverse complement strand
GGTTTATGGTATGGAGTTGCCACGACCTGACCCAGTTGATTTTGGTGCCAATGTCCACCGAGCGCTACTAAGCATACATGATCAAGCGCGGCAAGGGCATATTACACGACCGGCAGAAATTGAAGGGATCATCGCATTAACCTGGATGCCAGCGATACAGGCTGATCAGGCTCAGGATCGCCAAGCGAAAAAGGCAGCAGTGCGACAACTTAAACAATATGTAACTCACTATGCTGATTCCTTGAAGCGGATATTCCAGGCGGAGGCGGGGTTCTCCTTCGAGTTGAAGCAACATGTCCTGGTAGGCAAGATCGACCTGTTGAGACAGTCTGAAGGAGGGTTTGAGTTAGTGGATTTCAAGGCAGGTCGCTCATCGTCAGCTGCACTGGAACAGGTTGCTGCTCAGCTTGATCTTTACGCACTAGGGGCCGGGTCAAGTCTAAAGCTGCCCATCACTAAGCTATGTGCCCATTTCCTGGAGGATGATCAGGTCTATATACGCGATTGGTCGCTATCACGGGAAGAATTAGCTCGAAATGGGTTTGGATACATAATCGACCGAATCACTCGCCATAATTTCACGCCCCGCCTTAATTATTGTGCACACTGTGCTGAGTTCCGCACGATCTGCCCCTATGTGGAGGGCTAAATGAAGGATTTTGACGTACTATTGAGAGATGAAATTAAATTCTATGAGGGACGGCACGACGACCTGATCTACTTAGCGCCCGACTTCTTTAGATTATTGACGCGCTTGCTGGATGATCCAGATTTGCCAATCCGTCTAAGACCACTAATAGCTTGTGCTATTGCCTACTTTATCCTGCCGGCTGACATCATACCTGAGGAGTTATATGGACCCTATGGCTATGTAGACGATCTCTGGTTATGCTGTTATGTAGCTGACATCGTTCAACGGGAGGTTGGCGATGAGACTATTCTTGTTGAAAATTGGGAAGGGGAAGCGCCGTTGCTACCATTGATTGCTGAAGTATTGGAAAAGGAACATGACCTCATAGGTAACCAGCGTGACAAAATACTGTGGTATGTGGGCTGTGACCAAGTTATGAAATGATTAAGATCCTAACCTGTGACATTGCTATATTTCTCGTATGAATCGTCAATTAGTGAACAGGTTTTTAATACCTATCCCCTACTAATTTTAGCGTCACCTATGATTCGGGGGTAAGTAGATCAATAGTGAACATTAGGGGGTAGCAACAATTGAACTTCGCTTCGCTTGGTGTCGATGACCCTTCTAGGCATCGCCGGGTAACCCGGGGAGCGAAGGCAGGTAACCGCTCGCCAGAGTTTTGGTGGTGCCGGTAAATTCAAGTTGGCTCGATCACTTTCGCTGACTCGAATCACCGTTAAACCCCGGTGTCATCTAAGTCTTATAAACCTGTTTCGGGATTTTCACCCAAGTCGATTGGTCGCATACGATATTGTGCATAATCGGGCACGAGACGGTCGTACTCGCCATCCATCAGCGGCGAGGAGATCATAAAGTCAGCCGACGCCCGGTTGCAAGCAATGGGAATGTTCCACACCACCGCCATGCGCAAGAGGGCTTTAACATCGGGATCGTGCGGCATCGGTTCGAGTGGGTCCCAGAAGAAGATCAAGAAGTCGATTTCGTTGTTTACAATCTTGGCGCCGATTTGCTGGTCTCCACCTAAGGGACCACTTTGGAGGTGGTTAATTTTGAAACCGAGTACACGTTCCAGGATTTCGCCGGTAGTGCCAGTCGCATACACTTCATGATGCGCCAGGAGGTCGCGATTAAATTTGGCCCATTCCACGAGGTCACGTTTCTTGTTGTCGTGGGCTACGAGCGCGATCTTCTTATCGTGTTCCATAGCAATTTTTCTTTGCATAATACAACATCTGTCCTTTCATCGGCTGAGATATTCTTGATGCCGTTGCGAACTGCGCAAACCGCCTTGTTCCCCTCAAACCACCCAACTAACGGATAACAACCATCTCTACGATATATATAGATTTATCCCATCCTGGCAAAGATTATACCCCCAGAGATTGACGTACTTCCTGCTTGAAGGATGGGAATCTGAACGGCTAGCCAATGGTTCCTTCATCAGCCAAGTGTCTTCTGCCTTAAAGCTACATCTTGTAATCAATCTTAAAAATTGCGCTGTATACCTACCACTTATGCCAGAGAATAGTTGTTTTGTAGGGATATGCGCTTAGGCAAGTCTGAGTAGTCAATAATGCGTCCTCCCTTTCTTTCGCGGTAAAGCAGTGACAATAACTGCGACTATGGCCACCGGACCAAGCAACGCCCCATAGAGTTGGAAAATCTGCTTCATCATATCGGGAAATAAGATATAAAGAAACATTCCAATGACAAGAAGCAGGCCTAGATTTCTGAGAAAGCCTTTTAGAAATTTCATTTTCTATTCCTGTTTATCCATATAAGCAGAAATCAATTTGAATCATTGATTGGAAGGACAGTAACATACTGTCGTCTATTTCCATCCAACCCAACAATGCTCAGGATTAGTCAGTAGATTCACTTTGCCATCCTACAGAATGGATTTATTCCTGGTACTCGCGGTTCTATTTTACGCACCAGCATCCCAGTCACGGTTGGTGTCGCTGTAAGCTACACCATATGGACGCTGTGTATCATTATAGATACCATCGATTACTCCCGATGGTGACTGGCCTCTACGGCAGTATTCAGCGGCCCTTTCAGCTGCTGAATAGCCTGAACGCGGAATATCCATGATATCCAAATTTTGGATCCCCCCTCCATACGATTGATAATTTGTTGACACCGTCGGCTGGCCTTTCTTTCCAGTAATCTCTGCCCAAAATGCGTATATGGTACATACAATCGCTATAGGGATTGTGATGAATAAGCCCAATCCGCCGGTAATAAATCCTGTAAATAAACAAAGAAACCAAATTCCACCCAAGTTTTTTGTCCATTCGTTTTTTTCTCTTTGGGTATTCATATAATAATCTCTCTGTATATCGGTTGTTTTCAGTATACAGAATAATCCCTTACAACGCAACACACATAATCTAAGTATCTTTACTAATCTACAATGCGATAGTCATGTGATTAGAATAGGAAGTGTCAAACGAAAAATGCGAATATGGGAGAGAAAAGGCTGTACTTCTCGTAAAGAAGAACATCGGGATGATGATGCTAGATTATGAAGGACGATATAGCCTGATTATCTTACAGCAATAACCACAGCATACTATTATTCATGAGTTATATGATCTGGAGAGCACTGTTTGTGCGCGAGACTTTACCGATGGCTTTCATGAGGGCACTGTATCACTGATGATTCATACTGAGTATCCACAATCCTCTGTAGCCTTTGTTAGTTACTGCCCTTTTTAGAGGATGCTAAGAAATCACTAATGACTGAACTATCGACATTAGCAAAATGCTTACCCGCCTTCTCGATAAATAGCTCTCTCTTCACTTTGTCTGACTCAAGTGCTTCTATAAAATCAGCAAACCCATTCTTGAAAGAGGAAACAATATCATTTACATGTACAGCAGCAATCCCAGGATATTTCGTCAGTTTTATTGATTCGTCTAAATCTTTCTGTTGTGCTGTACCCCATGCATAAGATATTCGTCTCACACCTTTAGTATTACTCAGATTTGAATCAGGCGTGAGTGTGTGTAGAATCCCGCATCTCGCCGCATATAGTTCTTTAGCTGTGCATGCTAATGGTGGACACCAATTGCATGTAAGCGCCAGCTGAGCGGTTAAGCCGCATATACTGGTTAAGTTTACCTCTTCAATGATATGTATAATTCTTTGGCCGTGTTCTACAAAACCCTCTTACCTTAATTTCGGAATCCCTATCCATCTAGGGGTTCTATTCATAAAATCCTGATATTCAACCCCATAAGTCTCAAGACAACCCCGCTCTTCAGCAACGGCTTGGGAATTGAACAGAACCATGATCACGATCGAAAGCAACAGAAAAACCCACGAAGCTGAAGCCACACTCACCCCTACAAAGGTTATAAAATTAGAGCCCAACATAGGATGTCTTGAATATTTATACAACCCTTTGATAAAGGGCTGACCCAGAGGAGTAGCAGCGCTATTAGCGTAAGCTGTTAGAAGTAACACCATACCAATGAGGTAGATCGTGAGACCCACATAGAACCATACCGTGCCTAACTGTAAAGGCAGGAAGATGGAATAAGCAATGAGGAGAAGAGAAACTACGAGAGAGATCATAAAGTTCCTTTTCTCCCCTTTCTCGTATGGGGCGGCTCCCATCTTCTTAGATATCTCACCAGTTCCTACCACTTTATCTACAGCGATCATGATGAGAGGGTGCAAAGGATAGTAAAGCATAAGAATCCATGCATTCCATAAGCCTATTTTAAAAGCTGGTACCCATGACATAGTTCAGCTCCTTTCATAAATTGCGCCTAGCTATTTATTCTATTGATTCCTATTTGATTGAAAATTCCCTATCACAATGGCGATTGAGAAAAAGGTACACATTATCAGCCAAAATGGTTTGCGAATCACGATCCCTTTTTTGATTTGGGAATCCCCTAAGTCATTCATTTAAAATTACTATAGCACTTTCTAGGGTTGACTTCAATATACTTCGCTTTCACCGCGAAACGCAGCAGCGCGGCTTCGGATTCATGTAGTTGTTGGCCAGTATTGTGCTCTAAGATAACCACTTTCTCACGAACTGTCTCTACAACGCTGTCTGGTAATTGAGCGGAATGCGGTTCTCAACTGTTGGGAATGGCGTGACTTTCTGACCCAGTAGGCAGGAATCCATTCCACAAGCAGTACTGGCTGCATCCAAGAGTTTGAGTCGCAAAGCGCATTGCCAGGTTTGCGACTCTCTCATGAATCACAGCGAGTACAAGGAATAACTGATTCTATTCTACCAAAATCCAGAACTCGTCGCCGCCACCGACTTCCGTTAGCTCATAGAGTTTCTCTTGGAAGGCGGCACCTTCTGGTGAAGCATAATATCCAGCGAAATCCTTCTCAAATGCCTCCAGGCTCTCGTATTCCGATTCCAAGGCCAGTAAGTCGAAGGCTCCGATGCTGGGTGCATAAAGGCGCGTAGGAATAGGAGAGTTGATTCGCTTTCCTTCCGCCTTGAACAGTTCCAGAGCTTCCTGCATACGTCCTCTCTTGACAACCCATGTCCGCCGATTCACTAACATAATCCACTCCTTTCTTGTTACTCTAAAAGAGCCCTGGCTGTGCATGCGCGCACTATTTATAGTGCCTATGATCCGTAATCATCATATTCACCCTTGTATATTTTAGCTTTCTGCATATTTCGCCCACGCTAGCCTTGAAGGTCGGAAGAAACACCAAACTGATGGTATATCAAAATAGCCGTTGATAGATCGTTAGCGGCCTGCAATGCAGCTTCAATGTTGTCTGAATAATATGTAATGATGTAAAAAGCCCACCTACAACGACATGTACATTTACATTATATAGTAGTATCGAGAAAATACAATAAACAGTTTGCTATGTTTCATGGTTTTCACCTATTATTCTCTGCTCGTTTTAGAGCCACCTATACTAAGCGGGTAAGAAAACCATAAGTGAACACAGGGGGTATCAATAATTGAATACCTCCTCAAGTGTCGATAACCCTATAGAGCATCGCCTGAGCACCTGGGGAGCTGGGGTAGGTTACCGTGCAGTTTTATATCCCATGTCATAAGCCACGATGTCTCACATGGGAGAATATCAGGATGACTAAATTGTATTATGGGCAGCGAAGCCACTGACCGCTGGAGACTGTGTTAGGCAACCTTCTCTTCGACCAACTGGTGTATCATTTTCTGCCAACCATAATACAACAATGACGCCACGCTGAGAATAACACACCAATAGAGCATGAACTCGAATATAGCTATAACGACTGCCGCGACTGGCGCAGCACCCTGCAAGACTGGCGGCTTACTTACTATTCCGATTGAGACGGCAAACAGATGCGTTATCATCCCCCAGAGTCCCCCAAAAAGACAAAAGTTCACCACCACATTACCGCGTAAACGCAACGCCAGCCACCAAAATAAAAGGCTAATGCCCGCATAGAGCAACCCATATATTGGAGGAATTATCCAATGTGCCCAGGATGGAAATACATAGCGGTAGACGGAATCCCAGAAGTTGGCTAAACCCCAAGCCCACAGAGAACTCCAGAAGATAGCACTTGTGATGCCCAATGTCCACTTGAAGCGGCGGAATATCATAGGATTGATACGCCATGCCAAAATGGGAACAAATACCGCGTCCATCACAACAAAGATGAGAGTTCCCAACCAAAGCGTCTCCGTTGTGATTTTAGCACCAGGAGGAAGCATCAGTAAAATCTCACTTTCCGCATTTCATAAGGTATGCTATACGGCAGGGCGGCCTTACAATTGATTCCTTAGACTCCTGCTATATCGTGGCACTTATAACAATCGATTATCTTGAATACTCCCTGGTCTCAACATTCGGCATCACCATTGCTGAAGCGTAGAAGTCGGTCAGGTGGAGACGGTGTTATGTGGTTAAACTAATCAGTCAGGTACTATCATTTTCTTTCCGCCTGTTCTTTAATGCGTCGTAGCATTTTATGCTCCATAATAAAATGCATAAGTTCAAGCATGAACATAAAAATAGTGCTTAGCCACACTGGCGGGAAGTTTGCTACTCGCGATCTAACGACCATTCTGGTCACTTGCGTCTTGATTTCCTCCAGGGCGAACACCCAAGTACCTCCAACTGTCTCAACACCAGCCGTATCTCTTTTTGTCCTGTTAATGGTACCTGCGAGTGCCAGCAGATGCGATGGCTCAGCTACCACGACATTGACTTCAGCTCCACGCCAGAAAGGAATTAAGTCCCCTGGTTTAATATTCTGGAGTTCGGGGATTATCTTATCGGAGCTGTGAATATTCAATCCTGCGAGGTTCTCGAGCCAATCGTAACTATAGAATCCTCCCCGCCCCTGACCCATCTGAGCAAGCCAAGGCCACACCCTCTCAGGACCGACATTGATGCTGATGGCACGGGTAGTAACCAGTATCGCATCGGAGATAAGATTATCGCCAGCCATAACACGGCTTGCTTCAAGTGAAGTTGCTCCCCAATGGAGGATACGCGGACGGACGATAAAATAGCCTACCACTGCGAATATTGCCAGGAGGGTGATGAGTATTACTAAAGCAAAAGGCAGAGTTATGTGCATTGATTTTTCTTTCTTCTGAGCTGCCCAACTATTGATACTACGGACTCCTACTTGATTGTAAATTTCCTGTAAGGATGGCGATCAAGAATAAGATACAAACCATCAGACGAAATGCTTTACGAATCACACTCCCTCCTTTTGACCTGGGAATACCCCAAATCACTCATCTAAAATACTATAGCACTTCATAGAGCATATTTCAATAGGTTTGGAAAAGTGATATTTCCCCTCCGATTGTCACCCTTACATGCCATAGATTAGCACTCCAAATGCTAATACCAAGGAAAACTGCTATCATCCTCTCATTCGAGATACTTCTGATGAAAAGGTTTTCAACATCTATCCCCTGCTCGTATGAAAGCTAGTTATATAAAGGGGGTAAGGAGACCATAAGTGAACATGGGGGGTATCAATAATTGAATATGTTCACCAAGTGTCGATGACCCTATAGGGCACCGCTTGTATAGGAAGGAAGAGTCTCTCTTCTATCCAAAATGACTAATATAATTCCATTATTTCTTGCACAAAATCAAGAAGAACAAGTTTCGCTTGGGTTCCTCGAATGAGAGAAATTCGGGTTGATGATATTGGATAATGAGTTTTAAGGTAATCCTACAATCTTATATACGATAACCACATAGCGTTAAGGGAGGTGTCATCAGATGAACGATTATATAATTCTTACTCGCGAATTTGCCATTATTTCGAAGATGCACAACGAAAACCTAAGTTGACTTGCCAATAACTTGGAATTGAGCGGTAGCGAACGGATGAACGCATCCACCAATATCCATTGCTCCATGGTCCGCCACGCCATACGCGCTCGCCATTAATATCCAGATCTTCCCGCCCATCATTAGAATCATAAGGGTAAGGCATGATGAGTGTCCCAGTCCATTCCCAGACATTACCAGACATATCCATCACCCCATAAGGGCTGGCACCCGCTGGATAGTTTCCTACCGGCGATGTATCTGCGTAGCCGTCATTGTATAGGGGATTGGCAATGGTTCTGGGACAATTGATATCGCAGAAGTTTGCTCGTTCTCCACTCAATGGTTCATTACCCCAGGGGTATTTGCGTCCATCTGTACCCCGCCCGGCCTTTTCCCATTCCGCTTCGGTTGGTAGCCTCCTGCCTGTCCATTCGCAGTACGCTCGCGCCATATACCAATTCACCCAGATGACAGGATAATTCGAATATTCTGGATTACCATAATATTTTGTACGAGTTTCGGAACTGGAGAGATATGGGGGCTGGCAAACGCCCGCGTCTACGCACAAAGCATATTGGCCATTGGAGACCTCATATTTATCAATCCAAAATCCATTCAGATACACCGTATTCACGGGAATTTCGAGATAGGCGCGTCCACCTTCGATGGCTATCTTGGCTTCGCTGTCATCGGATCCCATTATGAATTCGCCAGATGGAACATACACTTGTACCATCTGATCGACTTCGGAATTACGAGTTGATCCTATCGTTTGTTCTGTTTCAACCGATGTGGGTACGACAGTCGCTGTAGCTGTAGGTGGTATTGTTGAGCCAGTCAGTTTTGGCATATTGGTCGTCTTAGGTGTAAAAGTAACTGTTGACACAGGCGTATTTTTGAGGATCGGTGTATTGATTGCCATTGGAAGTAGAGTACTGACGGGTTCAATTGTAAAAGTAGGCTGTAGTTTTTGAGTATTACAAGCACTCAAAAATACTCCAAACAAAACGATCATTATCAGCCATACAATATCTTTTCTCATTGTCCTTTTACTCGTTGTAAAAACAGCACCCACTGATTCCATTCAAGTTATCCACCCAATTAAGTGCTTAGCTATAATTTAGTGGCTCAACAGTTTATGGACATTTGCAGCTTAAAGATTTGGCTCAGCGGCAGTGACCACGAGACTCCCTTCTATTATCGCGCCAATTAGGTGGGTTCAGGAAGTGAACATCTATACTTCTCGTATGCGTGATCATTCATGTGAATAAGTTTTCTGCTTTTATCCCCTGCCCGTTTGAAAGTTAGTTATATAGAGAGGGTAAGAAGACCATAAGTGAACATGGGGGGATAAACAACAATTGAATAAGTTCCATAGGTGCCGATGATCCTGTAGGGCATCGTAAAAGCACCGAATGCTGCGCAGCATCCCCATTTCTCTACATGCCTCAACCATAGCCACTGCATTATTCATGTGCTGGATAACCTGGGTAACAGCGTTTATGCGAGAGGCTATGGTGATGGCTTTCATGAGGGCATAATGCCACTCATGTTCCACTCCTCGAAAAACCATACATTTACCCGCGCCGAAGTAGGTCGGTTGTACCTTGTTGTTGGGCAGCTTTCGCCTAAAAGATACGCAAGCTGAACAAATAAAGCCAACCCATCAGATAGATAGTCAGCACGACAAAGCCTCGGTCTCATTGGGGGATCGGGGCAGATACACCTTTTCTACGTAGGGCGACATCATCGCTCTGAGCAGTGCGCTATACCCAACGTCAAACCGCACTTCGGTTCCGACATCAAGGCTTTGTCCCTTGACATCCAGTATCAGATGATCACTGCTTGCTCCCAGAACATTTACCTTTATCCTGGGCTTTATTGCCGATACGTCAACGTCCTGCTTCCCGAGGGCGAGGATCGCCCTTCGCATGTTTCCCTTATCTTCGTATACGGGAACGTGTCCGAACGCATCCTGTGCGATCTCGCCGTAGGGTCTTGAGGGCTTTGTCTTGAGCTCGATCACCTCAGCGACCAGCGTGAACGCATCTGTATACAGGCCAGGAATCCGCTCTCGGGTTAGCGTGTCGCAACCTAGCAGTATTGACTCACCGATGCGCAAGTGATTGACGAGGCCAACGTCCGGCGTCGAAACGAACCATTGGTAATTCGCCGAATTGCCTCCAGAGACAATGTCAAAGTCGATGCCATATTTGTATTGAAGGCTGTTGGCAATCTCAGACAACTCCTGCATATTTGCCTCGTTTGGCCTGACTCCGCCGAAACAGGCCAGGTTTGTTCCGACCCCTGCCAGTTTGATGCCTTGCATGCCAAGCGTCTCCTTTACCACCGGCTCAAGGTCGGAGGGTAGTATGCCCTCCCGTAGATCGCCCAGATCGATCATCAGAATGACTCGATGGGTTTTGCCGCGTTTGGTCGCCTGATCGGCAAGAAGTCGGATAACGGAGATCTCTGTATTGAGGCTCACGTCGGCAAATTCGACAACTCGTTCGACCTCATTGGGCATGGGAGAGCGTATGAGGATGAACTGCGCATCTATCCCACCCTCTCGCATCTTTTGTATATTGGCGATGCGTGAGTCGCCGAAGGAGCGGATTCCGCTATTGAGCAGAGCATTCGCAATCCTGAGAGATCCACAGACGCCCTTCGTGACAGCCGTGATATGGATTCCCTTGGAACTGTATAGCGCTGTCAGTTTGTGGGCGTTATAGATCAGTTTGTCGAGTTCTATCTCTATCCGAGGTACTGACATCTCAATCACTGGCTTTCAAGTTGAGTCTCCTGATAGCAATCTGAATGATCTCATCCAGCAGAGTCTTACCGTCCTTTCCC
>JBAQFX010000399.1:0-2518 GCA_049287485.1 Anaerolineales bacterium | reverse complement strand
TAAATGCATGGCCCTTGATATTTGTTTAGGAGGATACTACTTCACTTCTTTTAAACCTCGCTTTATTGACATAGAATCCTCTTTTTTGTATGCTTATATTATTCTGATCCAGGTTCTTATTTATCATGCGCATTCTCCATCAACTACATATTAAAGGATTCAAGTCTATCCGTGACCAGAAACTAGTGTTCAATCCGCTTAACGTGTTTATTGGTAGCAACGGATCAGGCAAATCGAACTTAGTCGGGACTTTTCATTTGCTTAACCGTGTCTCGAGTCAACAGTTGCAAGTGTATACTGGAGAGAGTGGAGGAGCAAACGCAATCCTACATTTTGGTCGGAAACACACAGAAAAGTTATATTTTGAAGTCGAGTTTCGCATTGGGACAAAAGCGAATCTTTATGAGTTCGAACTTAAGCCCACAGATGAAGACCGGTTCATTTTTCTTAGTGAATCAACTTATTTCCATGATACGGTCAAATATCCAAAGCCTTACTCGGACGAAGCATGGGCAGGCCATGCTGAAGCTCAATTGGCCGAGTCGAAGAGATACATCGCAAAGCATATCCGAGAACATCTGAACAGTTACCGCATTTATCATTTCCACGACACAAGCTCCTCTGCAAGGATGAAACAATCGGGTGACATAGCCGATAACCGATATCTTCGCGCTGACGCCGGAAACCTCGCCGCGTTCCTTTACCGACTGCAAGAAAAAGAACCAGACCGCTTCCGCGACATCGAGGACACAGTGCGACAAATGGCACCATTTTTTGGGGGGTTCAAGTTAGCCCCTTCGGCCTTGAACGAAGAGAAAATCCGCTTAGAGTGGTATGAAAAAGGAAGTGACATGTATTTCAATGGAGCTTCACTTTCCGACGGCACTTTGCGCTTCATATGCTTGGCTACATTATTGCTGCAGCCTGTACTACCTTCTGTTATACTGATCGACGAGCCAGAGTTAGGCCTACATCCTGCGGCCATACAAATCTTAGCTGGGCTTCTACAATCTGCAGCTACACGCACACAACTCATTGTAGCTACACAGTCAGTGACTCTTGTCAATCAGCTTCTCCCAGAACATGTGTGGGTAGTGGAACGTGAGGATGGGCAGAGTGTATTCCGCCAGCTAAAGGAAGCCGACATGTCGAATTGGCTTGAGGATTATGGTCTTGGCGAGCTGTGGGAGAAAAATATTCTTGGGGGCCGTCCGTGACAAAAAGGGCACTGGTGCTAGCGGAAGGTCAGACGGAAGAACGCTTTGTAAAAGATGTTCTAAATGAATATTTTTTACCGCGTGGGCTGGCTCTGATACCAAAAGTGGCTACAACGAAGCGAGTGAAACGAGGTCCAGACTTTAAGGGCGGTATTACGGATTACCAAAAGGTAGAGAATGACCTTCGCCGCTTACTAGGCGACACAGATGCTTCATGTGTAACAACTTTCATTGATTACTATGGCTTGCCAGATGATTTCCCTGGGATGTCTACTCGGCCACCGGGACCAAATCGGGTTCGAGCGCGACATGTTGAAGTGGAGTGGGAGCAGAAGATATCCCACATTAAATTCCATGCCTACCTGATGACCCATGAATTTGAGGCGCTCTTGTTTGCCAAGCCGGAAGAAATCTGCACAGCTTTCCATTGCCCAGGAATCTTAACAGACCTTGAAGGAATACGAGCTTCTTTTCCAACTCCCGAGGACATTAATGACGATCCACAAACCGCACCTTCGAAACGAATTATTGAGATCGTGCCCGGATACTACAAGACAGTTCATGGTCCCATGTTGACAAGACGCATAGGGCTAAATATCTTACGCCATGAATGTCATCACTTTAATGAGTGGCTGGAGTGGTTAGAAGGTTTTTAATACACTCTGCTGAATCCTTCCTTGTACGTACTTTCTATGCATAATCATCGACTTTTAAGGTTAGCTTGGAGTAAAGATAAGTAGGTATACTTGTTGGCTAAGAAATAATTTGATAGCCTCTGTTGGGTTAAGTATTGGTCGGGCTAACGTGAACTCCTAAATAAATACTTTGAACTACTGGTTGGGATATTTGCCGTATTCGATGACCACTTGATCGATCCCGGCCAACTCCTTCAATTCCACATTGACAGAATCCTGTCTGGATATCTCCAAGGCCTTCCCTACATAGTCCGCAGAGATGGGCAATTCTCTATGGCCTCGATCAATTAATACGGCTAACTCCACCCGGCGAGGTCTCCCTAAGTCTAACAAAGCGTCGATCGCAGCCCGGATCGTTCTCCCTGTGAAAAGAACATCGTCAACCAAAAGGACGTCCTTGTCTTCGATTGGAAAATGAATTTCGGTCTTCTTCACTTCTGGTGTTTGACTCAGCCTGGTCCAATCATCACGGTAGAGCGTGATGTCGATAATTCCCGTGGGAAGATCGATCCCTCTTTTCTGAAGAATCTTCTGCTTCAATCGCTCTGCCAGAAAGACCCCTCCTGTCCGGATTCCAACCAGAACCATTTCACTCAATTGAGGGTG
>JBAQFX010000398.1:0-40500 GCA_049287485.1 Anaerolineales bacterium | reverse complement strand
TGGCCGACCAGCTTCCGCCAGATGTGCCCCTGATCCAGAATCGCCCCTTCCGTGCCCCGCACCATACCATCAGCCATGCCGGGTTAGTGGGTGGTGGCAACTGGCCTCACCCAGGTGAAATTTCCCTTGCTCACCGGGGTGTGCTCTTCCTGGACGAGCTCCCTGAGTTTGGTCCACGCGTGCTGGAAGTGATGCGCCAACCAATTGAAGATAAGGTCGTCACCATCAGCCGGGCCCAAGGATCGCTCACCTTCCCGGCCAATTTCCAGCTGATTGGAGCGATGAACCCCTGCCCCTGTGGCTTCTACGGAGACCCAGTGAGGCCCTGCACCTGCTCTCCAGGAATCGTGACCAAATATCAAAAACGCATCTCTGGCCCCTTGCTTGACCGTATTGATATCCATATCGAGGTACCGCGCGTGGAGTACGAGAAATTAAGCGACCAGCGCCTGGGTGAGCCTTCGTCCGTCATTCAAAAAAGGGTAGAGGCTGCCCGGCAAATCCAGCGCGAGCGATTCCATGTGGGAGATAAGCATGTTCCCGAAGAAGGTGATAAAGCTGAAAACACCAGCGAGGTGAGTTCTTCCCCCATTACCTGTAATGCAGACATGCGACCGGCCGAGGTACGCCAGTTCTGTGAGCTGGATGAGACCAGCCGTGCCCTCATCCGCTCTGCGATGAACCAGTTACAACTTTCCGCGCGTGCCTACCATCGCATTCTCAAGCTGGCGCGCACCATCGCCGATCTAGCTGGGAGCGAGGCCATCCAGCCCGCCCACCTGGCAGAGGCACTGCAGTATCGACCCAGGATGATGG
Organism: Anaerolineales bacterium; assembly: GCA_049287485.1. GTDB lineage: Bacteria > Chloroflexota > Anaerolineae > Anaerolineales > UBA4823 > FEB-25. The sequence goes on along the minus strand of JBAQFX010000398.1, from coordinate 39,684 downwards.
ACTCGAGTTGATTATGCATTATTTTAAGAGGGAACATGAACACAAAGACCATGTATTATTTCATTATTGCTGGCTTAATGATAACGGGTTGTTCCACGGGTAAACAACAAACATCCACCCCCCAACTTTCAACATCATCATTGATAGTTCAAGCTTCCACCACCCCCACGCTTATAATCCCGAGCCCATCGCCAACCTCTACCAAGACCCCCGTACCACTTCCACCATCGTCCACCCCCAGCCCAAGCCCATCTCCCCTGCCAACGGATACAGCGACACCAACGCTCACTCCAATCGCCTGGGGAGATATCCCGATAAGCTCAGAGAATGCTTCATCGATCCTTCAAAAAGGAGTCTGGGGCTTGGGAATCCCGCAAGATTCTGGTTTCTCAATACCTAATAATATGTTTATCCAGGTTACACCTTTTGGGGTCTACCTCTACCGATCTGATGATTTACAGTTAATTCGTTTCCTACCTGAAATGAGCCAATTCTTACTTTCCCCAGCAGTAAATTTACTTTTTGGCCGTCTTTCAGATGGGTCGGTGCAAGTCATCGACCTTCCATCTGGTAAAGATCGTTATATCTTCCAGCCAATAGCAATCCTATCTCCGTGGATGAAGGATTATGTATATGCTCAATCCCCGACAGAACGACCTGCCATGGAAAAGTATTTTTTTGACCAGGTCTCTGTCATGCGCTCACTTGCGGTCAATCCGGAAAATACTTTGGTCGCAATTGGATTCGGTGATGCGAGCGTTGGTTTATGGGACTTGCAGAGCGGTGCATTTGTGCAGATATTGAAAAACGACCTGGTTAACAATGTGTCCAGATTGGTATTCTCTCCCAATGGAGAAAAATTACTCTCCAATGGTGACGATGGAGAAATTGCTGTTTGGCAGGTGGAGAATGGGCAACTTTTATGGCGTCTACCTAAAGTTGGTCATGTAGTAGGGCAGCCTTTCTCGATGGATGGCAGTTGCATCGCTGTAGAAATTACAAAAGGTTCATCTTCCTGGGTAGTCGTTCTAGAGAGTCAATATGGCGAAAGATTGGGCGTTCAAGTCGTAGGCTCAGCAGCCTCGCAGGCCATCTCTCCCGATAACAAGCTCCTGGTTACCACCTGGTATCAGAAAGTGGAGATATGGTCTCTACCCAACATGGTCTGGCAAGCAAAGATCAATACCGGTTTAGATTGGCCGCGGGCTTCTTTCTCGAGCGATGGGGGTTATATTTTGATGAATGATGGTGAGCAAGCCTATTATTTGAGTGACTTAAGTAAGGATGAAACCTATCCGTCTCCAAAACCAAGTTCAGCCCCAGAGGTAAACACACGTGCTTTGCAGCTGATGGGCCATCTTTCCGGAGTGGTCGGTTTGCGTTATCCCATGCCTGAGCAGGCTTTTGCCTGGGGAAAAGTCTCAGATCACGAAGCCTGGGTGTGGGATTTATCGAAGACTGTACAGACCATTTACGATTTTAACAGCCCCCTCATGGCAGATCCTGATTTATCCTTCAATGGTGACCGCCTTGCAGCCTGCACCACTGACGGGCTGATATTAATTACCCTGGCAAGTCATGAGATCAGTAATTTTGGGCCTTGCCGAGAACCAGCATTGGTGCTTTTTTCAACAGATGGCAACACAATTTTCCGAGGCAATGACTCATTGATCGATGCAATTAATAGCAGTAATGGGGAGCTGCTCTACAATCTTCGAGGCCATACCTTTGTGATCGAAAATATGGCAATTACATTGGATGGCAAATATTTATTGAGCGCCTCAATTTGTAAGCGCGGCCAGGGACGCGAGATGATCTGGTGGCAGATAGATCAACCCAAGCAGGTCTTGCGGTGGATGGAAAGCGTTTTCCCATACGACTATCTCTTCGCAGCTGATTTTCAACCATTACATAGAGTGTTATACGCTGCATTGGGTGGACTTCGCAGCTGGCGGCTCACTGATGGTCAACCTGACCACCTGGATACAAATGATATCCGCAGCCTGTCGATTTCTCCAAAGAACAATCTGTTGGCTACTGGCGATTTCAATGGCGTAATTCATATCTGGTCAGTAGAAGATTGGAAAGAATTAACTGTTCTATCCGGCCACAGGCAGCAGATCGAAGCCCTGGCCTTTTCACCGGATGGTACCAACCTATTCTCCTTATCTACTGATGGGACTATCCGGTTATGGACGCTTCCCTGACAAACAAGAGGGCTGATGATAGCCTCCGAAATATCTTACCCTGCTATATGTTCCTCTCACAATATCCTCAAGTTGGCGCGCAGCATCGCCAAATTGGCGTGAAGTAATCGAATCCAACCGGCCCTCCTGGCGGAAGTATTGCAAAACCGGCCGAGAATGATCGATACAAACTGACTAGAAATTTCTCTTCCGATCTACCATCAATTATGGAGTAAGATTGTGCCTGAATCCCTAGAAGAATGGATTTACCAGCCCGGATGAAAATAAGCGAGGAGAAATGAAGAAGATGCATCAACGCTCTACTCGAAAGAAGACCATATTCAGAAACATCGGCATTCTCCTGGTGATAGCAATCATTGCGGTCGTCGTCATAATCATCCACAACAAATCCATACGCCTCACGCTAGATTCTGCTACGGCTTACAACCAACGTGGATTGGATTACTATAACAAGGGTGATCTGGATAATGCCATCAGCAATTTTAACCAAGCCATACAACTCAATCCTAATTTAGCTGAGGCTTACAGCAATCGTGGGTCAGCATATCTATCCAAAGATAATCTGGATCAAGCCATCAGCGATTTTGATCAAGCTATACATATAAACCCAAATTATGCAGAGGCTTTCTATAGTCGTGGAAAAGTTTATGCAGATAATGGTTATCTGGATCGCGCTATCAGTGATTACGATCAGGCTATTCTCTTGAAACATGACTACATTGAGGCTTATAACAATCGTGGGTCAGCTTATGCAAACAAAGGTGATCTGGATCAAGCCATCAACGATTGGAATCACGCCATTCTGCTAAATCCCGATGCTGCCATGACTTACTTCAATCTTGGGCAAGCATATACCTATAAAGGCGAGACAGAAAATGCAATTGCAGACCTCAAAAAAGCACTGGATCTGTGCGGTAGCAACGCACAGTTGTGCGAGCTGGCTTATCAGAAGTTACAAGATCTTGGAGTCAAGTAAAGAAATGAGCATATTACGGAGATAAACACTTGATCGTGGTTGGGGTGCCTGTGACCGGAATTCCACTGGTAATAAGTGGCTGACAGCCAATTATCAAGATGACCAACATGAACAATCCGATGTAACGCACCGAACGCCTATACCCAAACCTGTAAAGCGCTGCCTTGATGTTATTGCTCATTTTCCCTCCACTGCGCAGATCTTGAGCAGCATTATATCCCCGTTAAAGATTAAAGCCCCGCGAATCGTATTAGGAACAGCTTAATAACTCTGATCCAAAAATCCAGCTCAACGTAATATAACGAAGATGGTGATCACTGCCAGTTGCGCCAAAGGGTAGTAACTGGCATGATCAAACAATTTCGCTGCCAGTCGACCTTCTCGGAGATGATATAACTGATAACCAGGCCTCAATAGCAGGACGAAACCGACTACCACACTAATCAACAGGTATGGTAATCCTAATTCTAAAGGAGAAACCACCGGCAAGAACATGCTGGTGATTACTGTCAGACACAGGGCGATCAAGACAATCAATCCCGCTTTTTCAAAGCCGAATTGAATAGGGATCGTCTTGGCATGAACTCGACGGTCCTCGACGGTATCGTTCCAGTCTGCGGGGATGTTTTGCCCGCCGATTTCCCAGAAGAATACCCATGCAAATACCAATAGTAAGCAAGCTGGTGTTGGGTAATGGTCAACTAAAAAAACCGCCGCAATCGGTCCACTTGATTTCACCAATCCGCTCACCAACACGCGCAGGTAAGTGATTTTGAATAGCTTGCAGTAAATCACTTCCAGTATTGCCGCTATGATCAAAATAATAGCAATTACAGGATTCAATAGATAGGAACCGATAAGTGCCAGGCTAAACCAAATGGCAAACCATAACCATCCGGCGCGATAGCTGAGTACATTCCGTGCCAGGGGATAGCGCAATTCCGAGGCTTCCACGGAATAACCAGCATTGATCCCACCGGCGAACTTTTCCCGGTCCCCCGCAATGCCAACCAGATCATTGAGCGTATATATTGCGGTATATGCCGCAAAAACTGTGAGCAGCGCACCCAGGATCACCCACCATTCAGGAAAACGACCCAACCATAACAAGGCACAAAAACCGGGATTAGCGATATCCAGGATCGCGTGCGTGGTTCTTGAGAGCGCTATAAATCGTTTCATTCACCACACCTTTTCTGTTAAGTTTAAACTTTTTTTATGAAATGCACCAAATAATTTATATCTTCTATGCCAGTAACAACCTTGAACTTACCCGTTAGGGGGTTATAAATCAGGCTGGCCATTCTTGATAATTCCAGCCCATATTCCCGCGCCCATTCCTTTAATTCGTGAGGGCGGATCAATTTGCTGTAACTGTGGCTTCCTCTTGGCAGCAGATGCAAAAAATATTCACCAGCCACGATGGCAAATAAAAAGGACTTCAAGCTACGATTAATGGTTGAAAAGAACGCAGATCCACCTGGTTTCAGTGCCTTAGCGCATGCTGCCACGATTTTTTCAGGTTGTGGCACGTGTTCCAACATTTCCATGCAGGTTACCACATCAAACCTACCGGCCTCCTTTTGAGCGAACTGCTCGATATCTTCATAACGGTAATCAATTTCCACTCCCTGTGCATCCGCATGCCGCCTGGCAACCTGAATGGATGCCAGGGACAGGTCAATCCCTGTCACCCTTGCTCCAACTTTTGCGAGCGCCTCTGATAAAATACCTCCTCCGCATCCCACATCCAGTGTTCTTGGGTTGTTCAACGCTGGTTTTTCCATGATAAAGCCCATGCGCAGCGGGTTGATGGTATGGAGTGTTCCCATTGCTCCTTTTGGGTCCCACCAGATTTCAGAAACTTTATCGAACTTATCAATTTCCTGACTATCGGCATTCTCAAAGGATACCATGTTTAACAACCAGCCATTCTTCCATACATTTAACAGCCGATTCGATTTCATCTACACATACGTCATTTACAAAGATGCAGTTTCCTATCCCATCTGGTAATGGCACTCTCTGGAGCCCGTTGCGGTGGTATACACGTTCCTGGAGTGACTGCCACAACAGGTTTACCTCGAGCAGCGAGGTATCCAGCATGATACCCAGGGAGGCAACCAGCTGAAACAGCCTTCCAGCCTGCTCATCCGAGATTAGCTTTCGTCCCCGGGCGATCATCGTGGAAAGGGCAACATCCAACAAAACTGCCTCTCCATGGAATAACTGAGTTTCGGGTCTTGTCTCTAGCCCGTAGCTGAAAGTATGTCCGAAATCTACTTTTCGCGCCAATTCTTCTTCAAGTAAATTGTGTTCTAATTCCTCCAGCATCCCGTTAATTGCTCGGTCAAGGATTTCACTACCCGCCTCATTTTGAAAATGGGCTTCCACACTTAGTGCTCCCTGTACTTCCAGTAAACGAAATAACTCGGCGTCTTTGATGACCGCCAATTTGATGATCTCACACGTCCCATTCAAGATATGCCGCCTTGGTAGGGTTTTCAGGAAAGAACGATCCAACAAGACCTTTAGCGGGGGCATAAACGCCCCGAGCCGATTTTTATTGCTGTTGAAATTGATGCCGGTTTTAATCCCAATCGAGGCATCCACGTATCCCATCAATGTAGTGGGCACCTTGATATACGGCACACCACGCCGGTAACTGCTGGCGACGAAACCAACCACATCCGTCAAGACTCCTCCCCCAATGGCAATGATTGGCTCGTCCCTGCGGTGAATGGGGAAGGCATCCAATTCCTTTGCGATAGAAAGATAACTCTCCAGGGTTTTGTATTTTTCACCTCCAGGAAAAGGTATGATTTTTGCTTCGATCTGGTTTTGCGAAAAATAGCTCCTTATTTCCGATGAGAAATATCTTTCCACATTACTGTCAATCACCACAAACCGGCGGGCATTATCAATCCTTCCCCCCGAAAGCAAAGCAGGATTTTGCGGGTGGAAAAGGTCGGGTGAATTGACAATCTCGTATTCGATGGTGTGCTGGTATGTGACCCGCCGCAGGTACGTTCGGTCTGTCATATCACCTGCCTCCAACATTCTCTCGCCTGCAACACTTTCCTGGCTAATTGCTGGGTTAGTTCAAGATTGTGGTTCTGATAATTCCCGCACTGTCCGATCGTGGCATATGGCACCTCACTGGCGCCTAAAATGTCATTCAGTATGTTTTCGTATACATTGCAAATATCTTCAGCCCTTCCCTCGTTGAACAAAACCAGGTAAAACCCTGTCTGGCAGCCCATGAGCCCGATGGAGATGAAATTCAACGGCAGGTATTTCTGAAAACCGGCCAACAAAAAATGCTCGAGAGAATGCATTTCTGTGATGGGCACGAATTCTTCATTTGGCTGACTGATACGAAGGTCTACACAGTAAACCACATCACCCTTTGGTCCCACGGTAAAAGAGCGTAACTTGACACTGGGAGCTTTCAGTTGCCGATGGTCAAGTTCCCCCACTGTGTCTGGTTCCCAACCCAATTGAGTTACATCTAGCATTGCCTTCTCTCCTGAATCCGAGTTAATGATTTGCATCCATGGGAATTAACCACCTGAGGGTTCGTTATTAAAATACACATTTGCTAACAATCGAAGACTCTAGGTAAATTGATACAGGTGTGTGTAACTATCATTCAACGCTTTTTCCCAGGCCTCAACATGATGGTATAGTTCCACAGACGCATAACCAGAAAATCCATGCTCGTTTAATGCCTTAAAACTTGCCGAAAAATCTAATGTTCCTTCACCGGGAATTTCGTGGAAATGCACGATACCCGTCAGTGTGTTAGCAACCATTTTATCTACCAGTGATCTACCGTCCGTGTCTTTCTCGCTACGCAAATAGATCAGAATCGGCCTTGCTCGTTCCAACACATCATAGCTCAGTCCTGGGACTGAAATCAAGTAGGTAAATATCTCATCATCATACGGGGATGAGCCTGCAAAAAGCCGGTTATAGTCTACATATGCTGGTGATTGCTGGATGCCTGCTGATTTCAGGATAATTCTCACCCGATTTTCCTGATCTTTGCCTGGTTTTTCATCGAAAAAATAGAGGGGATGGTGCCTGTCCACCAGCAGATAGTCGGCGAAAGCAGGGAAATAGATCAGATAGCTGGCAAAGTCAAGGTCCAGGTCTAAATTCTCTGCTGTCTTGATTATCTTCAAGTTATAGCCCTCCCGGGCATCAGAAACATGCAGGAAACGCGTGTATGGGGCGGCACGTGCCAGGGCAGATATATAATCATGTTCTGAGCAGTACATGTGGCACAAATCAAGGTGTAATTGAAAGTGAGGGGAGTTGACCGCTTCAAGCAGGCTTAAGCCCTGTGAGACTGTTTCAATGAACATCCCTGGTTCTGGTTCAATGAGCAGGGTAATATCCTCTCCAGCACTGATAGCCTGTAAGCATTGGTGGATGCTATCTACCAGCAGATCATTAGGATCGACGGATGGATTCATCACATGTTCATCCCGGATGAAACCACTTCCAAAAGTCACCAGTGGAATACCGAGTTCACGCGCTACCTCAATCCCCCGTCTGATCAGGTTGATACGGCGCTTCCTCCCCGCCAAATCGGGGCATATCAGGGAAGGCTCGTGCGGGCGGGAGGGGGTAAAAAAATGTGAGGCAGTTGCCATGCAAACGGCTTTTACACTGACCGACCCCAATCTTTGCTTAATAGCCGCCAGGTATTCATCCGTAATTTCATGTGGGTTGAATTGATCTCGATGAAAGGATAGTTCAATCCCCGGATAACCTGCTTTATCTACGACACTTATTGCATCCAGGAAATCCAGGTTAGTCAGTCCAAAAGTGCTGTAACTTAATTTGATCATCCATGCCCCTCCAAAAATCCCGATCCGACTTTACCTTTCAAGCCGGAGAGGTTACTAAGCACATATATATTGCATCATCGCGAACACTAATTTTACAATTGGCTGGTATATGGTTCCTGTAACAGGATTTTGCATCTTCCATGCACGGTAACTCCCTGATGATTTATGATTTTACCATGCGGCTGTTTAAAAACTTACCCCCTTGAATTAGAGTGGACTTATCAAGGTGTCTGAAAAAGTATTTGCACATACACCAACCCAATGGTGATACGTTATGCGGTATGACTATTACAATTGTTCGTTCGTCTACTGATCCATCCTCAAGCTGGTTAGTGATAAGTTTGATCAGGCTCTCAACGAGCTCATAGAGGACTCCCTTGGTTGAGTGGTTGATGGCAATTCGGAAACTGATCGAAACCATCAGAATCAGCAGATTGGCTTTATCTACTCAATATTAAATGCAATGGCGTGAATCCACATGAATCACAAATCTAATCTTAATATTTTCTAAACCTGCTCTGTTTATACTTAAGCAGGATCGTTGTCAGCTGATCCAGATATCTTTGGAGGTGCTTCATGTCTTGGAAAAGACTGCTCTTATTCGTCCTTGCTGTCATTATTTTGGGATGTTCAGCCCTGTTTGGTGCCATAGCAGGGGGTGTCATTGCATATCGCCTGATGAGCCAGAATCAGCCTGCTGCGGTAATTACCTCAAGTGCACCAACAGCTGCCGTAGTACCCGTGACCGCCACCGTACAGACCCTCACGGTGAATACCACCAATGTTGAGACGGCCATTACCGAGGCCGTTCAAAATGTGGGACCAGCGGTGGTAACCGTGGTCGCCACTATCCCCGGTCAACAGACTTTTTTCGGTTATACCGGTGATTCGACTTCTACCGGTAGCGGTATCTTCATTTCAGCGGATGGCTATATCCTCACCAACAATCATGTCATTGAGGGTGGTAAATCATATCAGGTCATATACGCCGATGGCAGCCAGAAAGATGCCAGTCTGGTAGGTACCGACCAGTACTCCGACCTGGCAGTGCTAAAAGTCAGCGATAACGTACCTGTCGTAGCCGTTTTAGGCAACTCGGATGCGCTTAACCCCGGCGAGACGGTCATCGCCATCGGTTCGCCCCTGGGTGACTTCAAGAACACGGTTACCGTGGGAGTGGTCAGTGCCACCGGTCGCTCGATTGACACCGGTTCGGGTTACTCTATTGATGGCCTCATCCAGACCGACGCCGCCATTAACCAGGGTAACTCGGGTGGACCACTGGTGAATCTGGCCGGAGAAGTGATTGCCATAAATACGCTGATCGTACGCAGCACCGGCACAGGCACCGTGGCTGAAGGATTAGGCTTTGCCATTCCCATCAACACAGCACGGGCCATTTCTGAACAGCTCATTCAAAAAGGCTACGTATCCCGCCCATACATGGGTATTAACTATCAACCCATCACCCCGCGTGTGGCTGCGGTTTATCGCCTGCCCGTCCAGTATGGGATATATATCACCGAGGTAGCCAGCAACAGCCCTGCCAGCCAGGCAGGTTTACGCGTTGGGGATATCATCACTGGTATTGACAGCACCGATCTGGATGAGACCCATGAGTATCTCAACACCTTGTTCCAGTATTCTGCCGGTGACAACGTCACCCTCACCGTGAATCGTAGTGGTAAATCCATCCAGGTTCAGGTCACCCTAGGAGAATCGGGGAACTAAACAAGTTTAGAAATGCCATGTCGACAGCTTCCAGCAATAACGACCGAGAGCGATTCAATCAGTGGTCGGAGACTTATGAACGCTCTTTTATGCAATGGCTGTTCTTTGATCGCGTCCATCGGGGGGTGCTGAAACATCTTCCCGCTGATTTCGTTCCTTCTAGTATCCTGGATATTGGTTGTGGTACCGGTCGCCTATTGCGTAAGATGCATGCTCAATGGCCTGCAGCAACTTTGGTGGGTGTCGATCCCTCCGAAGGAATGATCACTCGAGCTCACTTGCTTACCCCTGGAGCCGTATTCTACCAGGCATCAGCCGAGCAGCTTGCTTTGGAAAACACTTCTATCGACCTGATCTCCAGCACCATGTCATTTCACCATTGGTGCAATCAGGCACAAGGATTATGTGAAATCACAAGAGTATTGTGTCATGGAGGAATTTTCATCCTGGTAGATGTGAATATCGGACATGGTCATCCTCTCACAAGGTCTCAAGTTCGGGCTTTATTTTTAGCCTCTGGTTTATCGATCCATTCACAAGCCAGCCCGATACCATTATTAGCTTTCACCGTCGGGAAAAAAATTTAAGCAATATATGATGAATATATTGATTCTAGCCTACCGGGTAAAGCTTGAATAATTAATATTGAGTATATATCACGAGCAGCTTTTTCGATGAAATCACTTCCAGATAAAATACTCTGCCCATTCCATTGTAATTTGCGCAGATTGCACAAATTAACATACTCACATTAAGAGGAGAAAACTGCAATGTCAATCTTTGGTGTTCATTCGGAGGTCGGTAAACTTCGTAAGGTGCTGGTTCACCGTCCAGAGTTAAGTCTACAACGGTTAACTCCCGCAAACTGTGCCGAACTTTTATTCGACGATGTCCTCTGGGTGGAACGCGCCCAACTGGAGCACGATCAGTTTGTCGATGTGATGCGAGCTCGAGATGTGGAAGTGTTTTACGTTATGGAATTACTCCGTGAGACCCTGCAAGTCAGCCAGGAAGCTAAATGTCTAATAATTGAACAATTAGCAACCGAATATACTGTGGGTTGGTCACTCATGGATGAGCTGCGTGACTTCTTATGGAATCTCGATCCTGATAGTCTTGCCAGACACTTGATCGGAGGATTGACCGCCGGTGAATCTGGGATAGATTGGGGAAAATATGGAAAAATCTCTTTATATGCAGCTGCCATGGAAGATATGAACACCTTTATACTGCCCCCGTTACCGAACACTCTTTTCACCCGTGACTCATCCTGTTGGATTTACGGTGGAGTTTCGGTCAATCCTATGTACTGGCCGGCGCGTAGAAGAGAATCCCTCAATATGTATGCCATCTACCACTATCACCCAATGTTCAAAGATGCTGGCTTCGAATATTGGTATCCCAACTCTACAGAGGGCGAATTCAATATGCAAAATTTCGGGCGCTCCTCCTTGGAAGGTGGTGATGTTTTACCAATTGGAAACCGCACCGTTCTAATGGGTATGTCCGAACGAACCCAGGGGAATATGATCGAACAGATTGCTGAAGCGCTTTTCTCAACCGGTCACGCTGACCGTGTTATTTGCTGTGTGATGACTAAAGACCGCGCTCATATGCATCTTGATACGGTTTTCACCATGCTGGACCATGATAAAGTTACCATCTATCCCAAAGTCGTTGACCAGCTGCGAGTTTTTAGTTTACGTCCTGGTATGAATGCAGGAGATTTCCAGGTGACACCAGAGATAGACTTGCTCTCAGCAGTCGCAGATGCACTAAAAGTCAAAAAAATTACCGTGGTCAAAACGGGGGGCGACCAGTACCAGATGGAGCGGGAACAGTGGGATGATGCCAATAATACGATCGCATTGGAACCGGGTGTGGTTGTCTCGTATGAACGCAATACCTACACCATCGCCCAAATGCGTGATGCAGGAGTAGAGGTGATCACCATACCTGGATATGAGCTTGGAAAAGGTCGGGGTGGTGGACATTGCATGACCTGTCCACTCTTGCGCGATGCGATTTAGCATAGATTCATGACATAGCTATACATATTCTCATACACGATGGATACTATGATGACTTATTCGTGCCAATATCAACTATGCTATACTTGAACTTTGAAATTTAGCAACTTGAAATCAGGAGGCAAAAAGTATGACCGGTTTCGTAGGTGATATCGAGAAATTAACTGAAGATAATAAATATTTCCGCCATGTGCTCTTCACCGGCATGTATGCCCAGCTGGTAGTGATGTGCTTACAACCTGGTGAAGAGATCGGCAACGAGGTCCACCATACCGTCGACCAGTTCTTCCGCATAGAGGAAGGCGAAGCAAAATTCGTCTTTGGCGGTAAGGAGGAACATCTGGTTAAAGCGGGGGATGCGGTGATCGTGCCTGCTGGTACCTTCCACAACGTGATCAACACTTCTTCCAAGGATCAGCTCAAACTCTACACCGTCTATTCCCCACCCAACCATCCCGATGGCACGGTGCACAAAACTAGAGCCGAAGCTGAGGCAGCTGAAGCCGCGCACCATCATTAATACCGGGGGTAAATGATCTGTACCCTCCTGCAGTTCTGCTTTCTGCAGGAGGTTAATCTCTCTTTTCATTAATCAGGAGGAAAAATTCATGCGCCGAGGTTATATTTTTATCATCATCCTTTTATTCACTTCGCTGGCGTGCGGTCTGATCACCACTTCCACCACGCCTACCAATGTGCCAACCCAGCCCCTTCCTAGCATTGCCCCGAGCAATACCCCCGGCGTAAAGCCTGCCACCACACAGACACCTCTAGCAGAAGTCACTGTCGTCTCTACCCAGGAAGAACCAACTAAAACACCCTATCCCACCTCAGTCCTCGACAGCGCCATGACCAGCGAGATTGACCTGATCCAATCCCAGGTGATCGATGAGCGTGGCCTACAACTTCGATACCAGGTGCCAGTGGTTTTACTTTCTCCCACCGAGCTTCGCCAAAACGTGGTCAACGATTTCCTGGCAGATTATACCGACGAAGAAACTGCCGATGACATGTATGAACTATCCATCATCGGCTTGCTTGATCCTAGTTTCGACTTGCGTGGCCTTTATATTAACTTATTAAGCGAGCAGATAGCTGGTTATTATGATAACGAAATGAAAGAAATGTTCGTCGTCCAGGAGCAGGGTTTTCAAGGACCAGAACGTCTCACCTACTCACACGAGTTCACCCATGTTCTTCAAGACCAGAATTATGACATTAAAAACGGTTTGAAGTATAACGACGATGCCTGTGAAGTGGACACCGAACGTTGTGCAGCCATTCAAGCACTCATTGAAGGTGATGCGACCCTGTCAGAATACACCTGGTATCAGTATTACGCCACACTGCAAGACCAACAACAAGTGATCCAATATTACAATTCGTTAAAGAGCCCCGTATATGACAGCGCTCCGGACTTCCTTAAAGATGATTTTGTTTTTCCATATAATCAAGGGTTGACCTTCGTCCAGACGATTCATGATCAGGGTGGTTGGTCTGCGGTGGATGCGGTTTACAAAGATCCCCCTGTTTCCACCGAGCAAATCCTGCATCCAGAGCTTTACCCTTCCGACACACCGATTCCAGTAGACCTGCCTGATGTAGCTTCAATCCTGGGAGAGGGATGGCGGGAAGTTTCACGCAACCAGATGGGTGAATGGTATACCTACCTGATCTTGGCGCGTGGGGTCAACCAAAGTGCCCGCCTGGATGATTCCACCGCCCAATCTGCCGCGGCTGGTTGGGGAGGCGACGAATACCTGGTGCTCCACAACGATGCTCAAAGCGCGACGTCTTTCGTGATGAAGAGCGTTTGGGATACTACCCAGGACGCTTCAGAATTTTCGTCTGCCCTCCAGCGCTCTTTGAATGCCCGTTTCGGTGTGAATGCTACCCAGCAAGGCGATACATTCATCTGGGATTATTCAGGTGGCTACAGCACCTTATGCCTTTCAGGAGACACAACCACCTGGATCATCACTCCCGATGCTACCGCTGCCCAAACCATTACTAGTCTGGTCCAGCCATAACTGTTATTTAGTTAGCCAGGCAGACCAACGCTCAAGCCAGCGTTTTTCCACCAGGCGGTTGTTCTCCATGGACATCCGCCTGGTTGCTTCTTCAAACGAGATCGGGTTGCCCATTACGGGTAATGAGTAATTATCTCCGTCGTAGCTAACCAGCGACTCATTCGTGCCCATTTCCAACATCCCATCGGTCAAGTACAGGCAAGTCAACCGGTCGCCTTCTTTTAGCGAATATTGATCTCCAGTCAATTTATATGCAATGCCATGCGGACCATTAAACTTCATTTCATCTACAGCGCAGAATAACGCGCTGCCTCCCTCCGGCATCTTCAATGTCCGGTGCCTGCCTGCCACCACCACGCCACCGTGTATCGCCGATTCTGGGTCTGTGATGATCGTGTCCACCAGCAATGAATCACGAATATCAGCGCCCTGAGGAATCGTACTGCGTAGCAGGATATTCCCATTCACATCGCGCTCATGCTGCAGATGGAATAGCTCTCGCGAGGTCTTGCCGATATCAGAATCAGTTATCATTGCCTCCAAGGAACGCCTCAGACTGAGCTGCAATCCCCAATCCATCCAAAAAGGCTGCCCAAAATCCAACACATTGACCACCGGAAACCTGCCGTGGCGCTTCTGGAACAGCTCCCGCACTTGCTGGATTTTTTGATAAAAGTCTGGCACCCGCTTCTCCACTTCTCTTAACCCATGTTTCCCCATCCTGTCTTCACGCTCAGCTTCAGCCTGCCAACCAGTTTCATCCGTACAAGATAAGGCAATCCAGGTGTATGGGTCCCAATCCACCCATTTGCTCTCATCTGCAACATCCTGGCGAAATACTTCCTCGACCACCTGCATTAAGCGATAACTGATTCCCAGGCTACCCAGGTTCACTCCAACCATGCAGCAGCGCCCACTTTCTGCTAACCGCTGGCGTAAGCTATCCAATCCCTGCCGGGTGTATTGATAGGTCATTTGGGAGGTTTCAGCGTCAAATTCAACCCATTCCTTTTCACGTGCCAGGTCTTCGGTGGGCTCAGTCTGCCAGACGAAGCGGATCCCATCCACATCCTGATAGTCGTTTTTCTCTGCCTCCCATATTTTCCCTGGAATGACAGCTTCATCACCCCATTTGACGATGATGCCTTTGAAACCATGGCTTTCCAGGTGGTTCAGCCATAGAGTGGCTGACATGGATGCAGCATCGGCGGTGCTTAGATAAACATCTCCTCTTGCGGCACGCATCGGTGTGGGAAATGCTGGCTTGCGGTTGGTCAATGCCTGGGTGAAAGGGCTGAGGCGTTTCCCTTGACCAAATACCATATTCATCAAGATTAAGGGTGGTTTCGTCTGGTCGGCGAGTGCTTTTTGAATTCCCATCCAGGCGTTCACCGACCCCAGGAAGTTTCCCTTGCGGGTCTTCTCTAAGCTGGATATGATCATGGTCTGCCCATCTGACCTGAACACATCCTGACGTGTGTTTTCCAGCCTCTCCTGCCAGAATGCCTGGTCAGCTGGGCTGCCGGAGACAATATTAACCACCCTGGGACCCAGGTTCTGATAGATAATGTCACGATAAGTACGAATATTCTGCTGCCATACTTCAGTCACTGTTTTTCTCCCTGCTCGACTAAATTTCCCCCACGAATTATAACATCTACCATCAGTCAACCTGTTTCACCGGTAAACCAAAATGTAGTCTTTTTTTCAGGATATATTCTCTTTTCACCACATGCAGATAATTCACATAGCGCAGGGTTAAGCTGCATTGCTTCTGCCTTCTGGCGACATACTGTAAGCATTTCAGGTGAGAGGTCTAACCCGTCCACATCTATTCATTGAGACAGATTATGCAGGAGCAAACGACCCGTCCCACAACCCACATCCAGGACAGGCTGGCCAGATTCCCGGATGATTTCCAGATAAAAATTACGATCCTCCTACCCAGAGGCATCACCACGGAATAGGATCCAGTATTATGCTGACATGCTGTGATATTTATATTTCGGTCCGGTCATTGAGTTGCCCCCTCTTTTCATCGTCACCCCTGACCAAGCCCGTCGTTCTATCGAGAACCAGCAGCGCGGGTACTAGTAAACCGAGTATGGCGATCCCAATCCAGGGGTCGAAGGGTGGCAGGGTTATTCCTGGGTAGGGTTCGTAATACAACGTCTGTCGGTTCAGGTCGGGTACAGGCAATACGCATGCGCAGAACATGATCCCAATGATGATGATCATTAGCCAATCCTTCCAGAGCCAAGTTTGCCGGTGATAAGTCGTGCGCGGTGACTGCAGACCAAGATACCATAACCCCCCGGTGATGCTGAATGCTCCTGTAATGACAAGCAGGACACCGTAAAAATTTACAGCATTTAGTTGCAATATCCATCCAAGCGCCAGTAATACCAGCCCCACCAACATAGCTACGCGCGCAATGAGCTGCCGTCTGTCAGTCTCCGGTTGTATCCTGGCGAACCCGCGGGCTGTCATCGCCTCAGCCAGCTGCATGGCGTGTTCCAGGCCACCTATTAACAGGGGCATCAATAACGGCAACCAATCCCGGATGGTCCGCATCTGATGGCCTCTCACTGCCTGGGCTTCACGGATTTGCTGGAATTGGCGTACCGTAGTCGGCAGGTAGGTCACTGCAATGGAAGTCACAACTGCCATTGGGAAAAAAGCTCGCGGGATCAGGCTAATCAGGTCTCGCACCGGCAAAGCCAGGTTAAGCACGGTAAAACTTGCCAGCATGCCAGTCAATATCAACCCGTTAATGGCACCATAGACCATCGCTTCCAGAGTTACTTTCCCACTGATCAACGGTAGCTTACCCGGAAGAATGAATAAAACCGTATCTCCGTAATGGGAGGTTAGTGCATTGAAAATGGTTGCCAGCAGGATGATCCAGACCGCCAACTTCCACAGGGAAACTGGTCTGAGTATGTCGGAACCTGCCTGTCGTAGCGCTAATCCGACAAACATCACACACATCAAAATAAGCACCAGGTAAAGCGGGTTGCGGGTGACCGAAAGGATCACCAGGATCGTCACCAGCCAGCCAACCCACGCCCAAGGTTGTTTCATCCCTCAATGCTCCTCGTATGTGCTTGTGAACTGACACCCGTCTCTGCGCGGTAGTTGAACTCAAAGCGTTGTTGGAATCTCCGTAGTGCTCGTAGTGCTGCTGCTCCAAAGACCAGTAACAGCACTACATTTCCCGTGGCTGCAATCGCATCCCATACCACGGAAGTAACCAGGTAAAATGCCAGGTAATGCTGAAGCATCGTCGCTAAACTAGACCCAGCCACAAATGCCTGATTCTGCGGTCCGACGATGAAGGGCCACTGCCATAGGTTCATGATCGCGCCATATAAAAATCCCCAGAATAATCCAAAACCTGCCAGAACGATGGTCTCAGGGTTCAACGGTGATGATTTCCACCTGCTGCGCTTATCCCTGAATACTTTTACCAATGGCTGCAGGATGGTGGTGCTCATCCCGACCCAACCTGCGGTGAACATCTGAGCCGGCAGCCATGGACCTACCCCTCCGGTAATTAAAGCTGAAACCATCAGGGTGAGTGCCCCCATTAAAAAACCGACTCGACCACCAAAGACATACCCAACCAGGATGATCAGGAAGAATATGGGGGTAAACCCACCCGGTCCAGGAATGGCTGTCTCGATGAACCTCAACGCAGAATTGATCGCCACCAGGATTCCGAGCAATGCTATCAACTTGGTATTCACCATTGGACCTTGGGCTTCGAATAACAACACCAGCAGGCACAAGCCCAGGAGTAAAATCATCATCATAGGCATTTGCCCGGCTCGAAGTGTGCCAAAACTTTCTTGTTGAGAACCCGCAGGGTAGAAAAATGGATACAACAACACCAGCAGCCCCGAAATTGTGGCAACGAAATAAATAGCCAAACTGAACAGGCGGGATTTCATCGAACTTTCAGTTTTCCAACATTCATTAAAACTCAACACTAGCCATCATTTGTTATGTGAGTGTATCAGGTAAATAATCAGGGCTCCCAAAACCAACAAGATAGATGCGTATAAAATATAGGTGCCCATCCCTGTTTTTATTGGCAGCGCTGTTTCCGTGGATTGAGTCGCTGATGTGGCTGGCATAGAGGTCGGTTCGCTGGTAGTCTGTGGGGTATCCGTCGCTGGCATTGCTGTCAGTGTGGCAGTTGGCAACGCGAATGCTACGCCTTCACAGATATTCTGGAATGTGAGTACAGGAGGAGGGTCGCCTACCCCCCAGCTCCAGGCGTATACACCTCCGTCCACCACCTGGCTCTGTTCTGCTCCAACCACCGAATACTCCCATCCATTCTCACCCAATTGCCAATATGACCAGTAGTCGGGCATACTTCCAAAGCAATCACTCGCCGCGTCTCCCACATCCTCGATCTTACAGACAGCCGTACCCTGGTTGGGATTGGTCGCGGTTTCAATTCCCAATCCTGAACGCTGGAGCAAGTCCATACCGGTGATGCTGTTCCCAGCAAAGCTTTCACACGTTGTGAAGAGTGAATTGTTGCCGTAAAAAATTGCCAATCCCGCTTGTTGATTGGCCGGGGAGACGCCTAAATCAGCCAGGGGTATTCCCGAAAGACCAATAATGGCTTCTGCAGTGCTATACGGATTGGCATATGTGCCACCAATTGATCCATCTGCCTTCTGTAAACCCTGCAATGCATCCACCGGATTATTTTGATCTTTCATCCAACTTTGCCCGCGCAAATCTTCACCAGCGGAAATGAGTGCCTGCATGATCCACCCGGTGGAATCAGCATTGAGCGGGTCAGTGTCCCAGGAAGGCTTCCAGCCTCCACTGGATACCTGGGTATCATGGAAGTACAACAATGCATTTTGGATCGTATCACTTTGAGCGATCACTCTTTGAGTGGCGAGGAGTGCGGTTACGGCTAAAGCCGTGATATCCGGGTCACCTGCTCCCCAGCTGCCATCTTCAGCCTGAGCCTGGGTCAGATACTGGATCGATCCTTCTGGTATAGTGATACCCGACAGGCTCAGGCCCAGGATTACCCAGGCCTGGCTCAAGTCGCTGGCTTCGCCGTTGCTGTAATCCTGTCTGGCAGTGGTGCTATACGCACCTGTGGCAGGTTGAAAACTTGCTTCCAGCTCTCCCGTCAGGTCCATCCCACCGAAAGATGATGGGTCCTCACCGGCCAAGACAACCGCTGACAGCAGCAATCCGGCTCGTCCTGGGAATAAGGTGTTGGTTGTGTCATGTGTAAATGAAATCGCCTGGACAGAGAGGTAGTCCAGCATCGAATTTCCCTCCGCCGATACAGCTTCACTTAATGGCTTTCCTGCGGTAGCAAAAGCCAGCACGCTGCGTGCGGTTGTATCGGGGTCTGAAATTTCACTAAAACCCAGCATACCTCCATCCGCTTGCTGTTTCGATTGCAGGTATTCCAGACCAGCCTGAATTACCTGTGATGGAGTAGGTGCGGTCTTTGCCACAGCCGTGGTTACAGATAGAAAATAAGCTAGGCTTATGGTTAGTAAAAGCCCCGAGGCTATGGAAAGAAGGATTTTAATGATAGGTTTCATGGTTGTCTCCCGGCTTGGAACCTAAACTAATAAATAAAACCCCTGCCGCTTGAGGACAGGGGTGAAAATGATGCTTTGTTAGTGCCATATGTTCACAGCTCCTTTCAGCGAGGTTATGGTGAACCCAACTTGGGCGGGCGACCTGGCTGAGGATCAGATCCTTTACAGTTGCGCGACAGCGCCGGACTATGCATCATATTAATTCACCGGCTTCGCCTTTAAGCCATCCCATCCGGGGGATATGGCACCCAAGTTGGATATTATTCAATTGTGATGATATTTTATACCGCTATGTTATACCCGTCAAGATGATTATGGCGCAACTCGGGTGTAAGGTCCATCGCCATTGATCAACAAAGTATCTGTTTCTGCATCGATCTTGAGGACAGTGTTTATGATGTCATCCTGGTGAAAGATTAAATCCCCCGTCTGGCCCTTTAAATCATACATCTCCAGGGTTAGTTTATTTTCCGTTCTCTCCACCACGCTGTAATAACCGGAATAATTGGCTTTATAAAAACAGCAAGTGTATATTGAAAAGTAACCATTATCGAATTCCCAGTTTGTCACCTGGGCAGATTCTCCCGGAATGTTTGCCAGGTGAGCATCCTTGTAATACCACAAACCCTGAATGAAGGTCACGCGTGGATCTTTCTTGCAGCCTGCCAGCGTTAACGACAATAAGATCATTAGCACGAAAAGAAGTTTTAGAGTTTTCAGCGGTCGCACGGATATCCTTACATTCCCACGTAATAACATTCAGATTTATGTTAACTATATATTTATTTACACCCTTTAACGGTTGGGGGTTCAACCATATATTAAAAAGCCTGTAATATGCAGAACTGCAGGCTTATCCATCTAGTCTATGATTTATGACTATATTTCTTACCCACCAGGTCGGCAGCTGCAAAACCTGCTGATAAGGCGGCTTTATTCATCTCTTCTGTGCCCTTTGGAGCACGCCCTTCCACGGCCTGGGTAATTGCCTCCCGCGAGACCACTCCCGTCAACCCTACCAACACCCCCAACGCAACCACGCTGGCTGTGATGCTCTTCCCGCTGCTCTCCTGCGCCAGCCGGGTGATGGGAACCTTGATGGCCCGGCTGGATGGCACTCTACCCACCCTTTCCTGGTCTACGATCAACAAACCATCTTTCT
This sequence comes from Anaerolineales bacterium, assembly GCA_049287485.1. Classification (GTDB taxonomy): domain Bacteria; phylum Chloroflexota; class Anaerolineae; order Anaerolineales; family UBA4823; genus FEB-25. The sequence goes on along the minus strand of JBAQFX010000398.1, from coordinate 19,095 downwards.
TCAAGTTACCGGCGTATTTATCACATGCTTCCTGGCTCATCGCAACCAATACATCTGCAATGATCACCTCTGGATGGTCAATCTCACCCTGGGCTATCACCACTTCAGCCTTGCTGGCACCTCCGCGTGCTTCTGGCCCATAACTTTGGGTCTGAGTGGCATTTTTGTGATCAAAGATAGCAGCTGCCTCTGCCAGGATGATCCCCGCCAGGATCATCCCTTGTCCACCCTCACCCGCCAACCGGATTTCCGTTCGATTACTCTGATTTTTGATAGCCACAGCTCGCCTCCTTAAGTTCCCACCGGATTGGCTGCCTCAGCTTGTTGTACTCTATGGATCAACTCCTCATATAGCTGGGTGTATTCTGGCTTTTCAACATCATAAAATACACCATGTACGATTTTATTCTCCCGCTCTTCTGGTGATAATTTTTCCGCCGAACTCATGGATACGCTATTCTCTTTGAGCAGGCGCATCATGTCAACGGTACTACCCAGCTTGTTCATCCGCCCAAAGGTTGTGGGGCAATAACTCACCGCTTCTACCAAGCTGAAGCCGTTCTTGCGGATCGCTTGTTCTATGAAACGATCTAGCTCGACGGCATGATAAACCGTGCTGCGTGCAACGTAAGTCGCCCCCGCTGCTTTTGCCACTTCGCAAATCGGCATGGGTGGCTCGATGTTTCCATATGGCGCGGTGGTTGCCCTGGAGCCAATTGGAGTGGTTGGGCTGTATTGTCCTCCGGTCATGCCATAAATGGCATTATTCACCACGATAGCGGCAATTCCTATATTTCGTCGGGCCGCATGGATGAAGTGGTTTCCACCAATTGCCAGCGCATCTCCATCACCCATGATTGCAATCACCTTCATATGTGGCTTGGCGATCTTTAGTCCTGTCGCAAAAGCCAGGGCACGTCCATGGGTGGTATGCATGGTATTGAAATCCATGTACACTGGCATCCGCCCTGTGCAACCAATCCCCGATACCAATGCGACCTCATCTTTATCCAGCCCCATCCGGTCTATCGCCCTGATCAATGCCCCCATGACGATGCCAATCCCACATCCCGCACACCACACGTTGGGAAACTTCTTGGTGGGTCGTAAATACATGTATTCAGTATGTTCAACTTGTGTTGGCATAATTACCTGTTTTCAATGGCTTCAAGTATCATTTGTGGGGTAACCATCTCACCATTGGCACGGTTTACCCTGACAACCTTATTGTGCCCCGCCACCCTTTCCACCTCCAGGGCTAATTGTCCCAGGTTCATCTCTGGTACGATGATCCGCCTGGCAATCCGTGCCACTCGGCTGATCTCAGCTTCAGCAAACGGCCAGATGGTTAACAAGGTGACCATCCCAACCTTGCTCCGACGCTGACGTGCCAGTTTAACCGCATGGCGGGCGCTACGTGCCGAGGCTCCGTAAGCCACCACCACCGTTTTGTCACTTTCCGATAAGTCTTCTTCTACCATGGTAATATCATTCAGGTTGCGCTCGATCTTGCGATGCACTCGTTCGATCCATGGGTCAATCTCGTCCAGGCGCGTGGTTGGGTAACCAAGCACATCATGGAAAAGGCCAGTGATGTGATAGCGATAACCCTCTCCGAAATTCGCCATGGGAGGTACGTCGCTGAGTGAATCACCATATGGTTTGTACCATTCCGGAGGCACATCCGTGGCAATCCGTTCCACTCGCTCTACGGTATCAAAATCGGGCAGATCGATTTTTTCACGCATATGCCCGATCACTTCATCCATTAACAAGATAACTGGTGAGCGATACTTCTCGGAATAATTGAACGCCTTCACGGTCAAATCGAAGGATTGGCTGACTGAAATCGGGCAAAGCACGATCATCGGATGGTCACCGTGAGTACCCCAACGTGCTTGCATCACATCACCTTGTGAGGCGCTGGTCGGTTGCCCGGTGCTGGGTCCCAATCGCTGCACGTCCACAATGACCACCGGCACTTCGGTCATCGCCGCATAACCGATATGTTCTTGCATCAGCGAAAATCCTGGACCAGATGTAGCCGTTAATGATTTTAAGCCCCCTACAGAGGCCCCGATACAAGCTGCTAAACTGGCAATTTCATCTTCCATCTGGATGAACTTGCCCCCCACCCTGGGTAATTCCCTGGATAACATCTCGGCAATTTCGGTGGATGGGGTGATGGGGTAACCCGCAAAGAATTTGCACCCTGCGGCAATCGCACCCCAGCTAACTGCTTCGTTCCCTTGCATCAATTTCACGGTCAATCTGCCCTCCTTATCCATCAATCTTCTTCACGATGATTGCCAAATCTGGGCAGTGAGTGTCACACCAATGACAGGCAGTACACTTTTCAGGATATACCACCACCGGGTGATCATCATCGTCCAAGGCCAGCACATCCGTTGGACAGAAAGCTACACATATACCACAACCTTTGCACCAGTTTGCAAAGATTGTCACCTGTCCGCGTGGCCCCTTCTTCGATGTGGTCTTGACTTCTGTTTTGGGTTGCTCTACCATCGAGGGATCATTCATACTTTACCGTCCTCACCCGGCTGGTTCAATGATTAACCTGATTTCTCCAAGCATCTAAAGCTTCTACGACCATCGTAACCGATATAGTGCCATTTTTCGAGTGTATATCATCACATTAACCACGTGATTCTTGCTGTAATCATCAAAACACTTTGAAATGCTTGCCATGCTAGGGTTAATTATCGACCAGTTCATGTTAAAATTGGGACGCCTGTTCTATCTGGGATAAATATGCCTATCGATCCACGTAAAATCATTAACAGCCCATACGGCTTAAACATTGCCTATGTGATCGGTAGGTACATGCCCAATTGGTTGGGGCATTGGATTGCATTATTCCTTGCGGATCGAATTTCAGGTCGTAAGGATTGGAAAATGGTCCACGCTGCTCGTTGCAACCAATGGGTGGCATATGGAGAAAAGCTGGAAGGAAATGCCTTGAACAAAGTGGTGCGAGAAAATTTCCGCAGCATAGCCAACTCGATCTTTGATCTGTATCACAATTTAGATAACCCGGCTGCCTTCCTGCGCATCATCGAGCCGGATCCAATTGCCATCCAGCTTGTTTTACGTCCTGAATTTTCTGATCGAGGCCTGGTCGTTGCAGGGATACATATGAGTAATTTTGATATGGCCTTTCAAGCAGGCGGATTGGCGGGCATCAAAGCCATTGCCTTAACCCTACCCGAGTTGAACGCTGGATATCAAAAGCAACTTGACATGCGTTTGAAGAAAGGGTTGAATATCGTTCAGGCTTCCGTCGGCTCACTCAAGCATGCAGTCGACCATCTCAAAGCTGGAGGTTTAGTCATTACAGGAATCGATCGTCCAGATGAAACTTACCTCTACCGGCCTAAGTTCTTCGGTCGTCCAGCTGCTCTACCTATTCATCATATCTTTTTGGCATTGAAATCGCATGTACCCATCATTGTCGCTGCGATCGATAGACAATCCGATGGAAAATACCATTTCCTGTTCTCTGAGCCCATCGAGATGCAACCCCATCCAGATCGAGAGACAGAGATCATGCTTAACGCCGAAACTATCCTGCAAGTCGCTGAAGATTTCATCCGCCAAAATCCCAGTCAGTGGGCGATGACCTTCCCGGTGTGGCCAGATGTTATGGATTTGGTCCCTCGTTAAAGACAATATAAGGAGAGTTATTATGGGTGACATCCAAGATCACAAGCGGGTAAATGACATTCTTTTAGGACCATTAGAGCGCCCCGCTCTCCAGTGGCTGTCTGCCCATCTTCCTCCTTGGGCAACACCCGATATGATGACCGTCATAGGGATTTTCGGATCTCTGGTGATAACCCTTGGCTATGGTCTCAGCCGGTATCATCCTGCTTTCTTGTGGCTGGCTACCCTGGGTTTTGTGATCAACTGGTTCGGAGACAGCCTGGATGGTACATTAGCCAGATACCGTCATATTGAGCGTCCAAAATATGGCTTTTATATCGACCATTTCACCGATGTGCTCACTGAAATCATCATTTTTTTAGGGCTTGGGTTGTCTCACTACGTCAAGTTCTCAGTCGCCAGTATGTGCTGCATTGCTTACATCGCCATGTCTGTCCTGGTCTATGTGCGCATGAACGTAATGGGGGAATTTAAAATCTCGTATAGCAAGCTGGGTCCCACCGAGATACGCGTGTTGGCCATCATGCTGAATATCGGAATGTATTTTGGCGGTGTATACACTTTTAAACTTTCACTTGGATCTGTAACATCCGCAATCAGCCCCTATGATTTGATCGTGACCTGCATAACCCTGCTCATTGTCTATTTCCTTGCTGACACTGGTATCAAACAAGCAATTGCCTTACGTACCTTAGGTGAGTGAGGTCACAGGGATTTGAAATCCACGATTGATTTCGTAAAGTGTTCCCGCCAATAAAACTTTCTCTTCTGCCCATGCTTTGCCAACCACCTGCAAACCGATAGGCATTTTTTCGCTCGACCATCCGCATGGCACAGAGAGGGCAGGCAAACCAGTCAGGTTAAATGGAGCCGTAAAACGGGTCAACAACCTGGCACGATCGACCGCATCTGCTGAGCCACGCACCGGTGCGGTGATTGCTGTGGTGGGGGTAAGCAATAGGTCGTATTCATCGAAAAATTCATTGAACTGGCATCGTAGGATGGTTTGCATACGTCGTGCTAGCGAATATTCTGTAGAAGTGTATGCTGCTCCAGTTTGTAGTCTTTTAAGCACATCCTTCCCGAAACCCTGTGGGTTTTCGGCCAGCCGTTGGTGATGAAATGCCGCCGCATCGCTAGGGGTCATTAATCCATTTGCCATGACAGCTTCACGCGCGTTGGGGAATGGCACCTGCTCTACCATTGCCCCCAAACTTTCAAAAACTTTTACCGCGGCATTTACAGCATACTGCACTTCCCCATCCACGACCTCCGCATCGGTAAAATAGCTGTCGGAAGCCAGACCAATTCGCCAGCCTTTTAGATCTTTCTCAGAAAACGAGAGGTAATCATCCACGGGCATATTCAAAGACCATGCGTCCTGCGGGTCATATCCTGCGATTGCCTGTAAAAGGATGGCCACATCCTGCACGCTGCGTGCCATCGGTCCAGCGTGGTCAAGGTTCCAGCTTAATGGGATAACCCCACGCAAACTCACCCGCCCATAAGTTGGTTTCAAACCCACCACGCCACACAGGGAAGCAGGGATACGGATCGAGCCACCCGTATCGCTGCCCAGCGCCCCCATACATAAACCAGCTGCCAGTGCGGCAGCATTTCCACCTGATGAGCCACCGCTGATGCACATCAGGTCCCATGGATTGCAGCAATCTCCGTAATGCGGATTCTCGTTGGTCACTCCCAGAGCAATCTCGTGCATGTTGAGCTTGCCCAGCAACACTGCCCCGGCTTCCTTCAGCTTCTGTACTGCGACTGCATCTACATCCGGGATATAGTCCGCAAAAAAGGTCGAGCCAGCCGTCGTGCGGATCCCCTCGGTTTCATACAGGTCCTTTAATGCCAGCGGAATTCCATGCAATGGTCCCTTATAATTCCCTTGTTGTATCTCCATTTCTGCCTGGCGAGCTTGCTGGAGAGCCAATTCAGGTGTTAAGGTGATGAATGAGTTCAGGCGTTGATCTACTTGCTGGATATGTTCCAGGTGCGACCGGGTTAGCTGAACGGGAGATATTTCCTTCTTTTTTAGCAAGTCAGCTGCTTCATGCAGAGTTAATGAGGTGAGCTCCATAACCACTCCTAATTATTTTGTCGTTGCGAAACCAACGCTCTGTGCTGGTTTAGGCAATCTTCCTTTTGCAGCATTGTGTTATCAAAGGTAGTACGATGAAATCCGCAACCTATGTAAATTTTCGCATGAAAATCACAATCTACTTCACCGCCACCACGCCAAATGCCGTGGGTGCTCGCCTCACCTGTCTGAAGCCTGCTATTTTCAGGCGGCATATCACCCCTGCGGTGATGCTGCGCCCCGATTTGCTCTCTGGATCACCGATATAATGGAACAGCTGGCTGCGATTACGCATCACCCGGAATAGTTCACTGTAAAACTCACCGGAATAAAGATCTCCCGCCAGTCTGAATGCGGGTGGGTCATGGATGACCCTGGTAAACCGTCCAGCCTCCAGCTCTGCCACTACCTCGAAGCTATCCCCAATCAGCTGGGTGATCTTCGGATTATCAAACAGCTCCTGCGACCATGGATTTAAGCGGCAGACTTGCAGCGCGACTGGGTCCAACTCAATGGTGGTGACATGTTCCGCCGTCCGGGCAGCCTGGATGGCAGTATATCCTAGCCCTGTAGCAGTATCCAGTACCTGCCCAACCAAGGGTTTTATCGCACGGATCTTCTCTAAAGTATCCTGGTATGGATCTGTGTCCTTGATGCGATGCATGGGAATACCAGACACCAGCATGGTGGGGGCACCATGGGTGGGGTATAGGCTGTATACTCGTCCAGTCAGCTCAGAATAGAATTGGATGGCTTGGGATGACCCAGCCTCAATCACATAACAGCCTGATTCAGATTTGGCAATCTGCTCGACCTCTCCCCATTTAAGAACTTTGTCATCTTTAAGGAAAATCCCTTGTGCATTCAGGGCTAGTTGCGAAGTACTCAAACCCAGGTCCAGGGATAAAGTAACTGAATCCATCCGCTCACGCTTAGCCTCCAGGGCAACGTTCGCCTGAAAGTGGGAGAGAACCATTAACATCATGTCGATTATTTACCCCGCGGACAAATACTCGTTTATATCACCAATCGTTTGTTCGAAATCAAGATATTGAATTCCTTGTAACCCTTCTTTACGGGCTGCTTCTACATTTTCGGCTATATCATCGATGAAGACCGCCTCTGCAGGTTGTACCTGTAATCGCTCTAGCGCCAGGTGGAAGATCCGTGGGTCGGGTTTGACGATTTTCACTTCGGCTGAGATGATCAACTCATCGAATAGACCATCAATATCCCATCGCTCATGCATGGTCTTGCGCAAGTCATCCCAGGCATTACTGAGCAAGCCAACCTTGTAGCGAGGGTGCAGGTCACGGATGTAATCCAATAACTTCCAATTCACATCATCTGCGGACCAATATTGTTCCAGGAATCCCGGCATAGCCTCGGGTGTGATTCCTAGAGCTTTACGTACTGCTTCCCAATGCAAGGCGACACTGATTTCTCCCATGGATGCTTTAGCCGCGGTTTCACTGAAGAACACCAGCTCATCCAGGCGGGATAATGGCACCCCTAATTTTTCTGCCAATGCCTGGCGTGGACGATCGTTGATTATCCTGACTAGCACTCCCCCAAAATCAAAAATCAACGCACGAATACTCACCTTGACTATCCCTCAGTGACCATTCAACAGCTGTTCGAGGTCAAATCGCATCTGCTGTGCAGTTTGGAATTGGATTGCCTGTATTCCTACTGCTTTGGCTCCCTGCACATTGCGTTGCTGGTCATCCACAAAGATGGTCCGGTTGGCTTGTACCCCCAGTCGATCCACAGCCAGCTGGAAAATTCTAGGGTCTGGTTTGACCAGGCGCACTTCCGCTGATATGATCATTGCATCGAAGGCATCTTCAAATTGCCACTTCTCACGAATAACCTGGCGTAGATCATTCCAGGCGTTGCTGAGCAAGGCAGTTTTGTATGTCTTGTGCAGCTCGTGTACATAATAAATCAACGATTCATCGATCTCATCATGGGCGAAAAAGCTATCCAGTAAGCTTTGAAACTCCTGTGGCGAGTAATTAATCTGCTGGCGCAGGTTCTCCCAGTGCTGCTGTACACTGATCTCCCCGCGCTGTGCCCGATCACCCGATTCACCCCCAAAGATGAACTCCTCCAACTGATACCGGCTCATGTGCAAACAAGCTGCCAACTGTTCACGCGGTTCAAAATCGGTTGTGCGCAACAGCACCCCACCCAGATCAAAGATAATGGCTTTGAACGTCATGCAAACAAGTATATCAGATGGCAAGCAACCACGAATAAAGCCTCACGAATATTTGTAAAAAGTAGATGTAAATAACTATTCACGAATAAAATCATCACGAATACACGAAAAACACCCTGCCATCCGTTTGTGGATTCGTGTCTTATTCATTGATGATCAATTTACTACAATCCTCCACAAATAATCTCTATGGCAATCAGTATTCATGTCTGTGCATCCCATTTATGTACAACTCATACCTAATGATATTGCAATACCTTTTCCCTCTCCTCCGGCTCTGCTTGACATCCTTCAATTGACCATTGTATACTTGCCACATTACATCACTCATGAAAATTCTATATACATTACTTCAATTCAAGGAGTAAAGCATGCCTACATTTTCTCATATGCCGCGTTACGATGTTCGGAATGATGGTGCTGGTCCTTATGCGATTTTCTATTGTGATTCTTGCGGGCGCGAATTCCGCAGCCAACCAGATCTCGCCAATACCGTGAAACAAGATCTTGGTAAAAGTACACTGGGTGGTCTGCTGCGCAAGGTGCCTCTGGTGGGCAGCAGTGTGGCCGATAATGTGGTGGGAGAAGACCCGCGTTACAGCTATAAAATGACGCCTGCCCAGCTTGAATCAGCCTGGAATCAGTGTCAGGTTCATTTCCGTGAGTGCCCAACCTGCAACCGCATCGTATGCCTTTCCGACTTTGATGCCCAGAGTGGCTTTTGCCTGGAAGATAGCCCCCGCAACGAAGAGATCTCAGAGGCACGCGGTGCCCAGGCAGGTGCTGCAATTAAAGGTTTTGCCACCGCCTTTGGCCTGGGAGATGCCTTCAAAAATGTCGGTAAAGCGGTGGAGGCTTCTGGTATAGCCACCACCCAAATGGCCCAATGCCCCAAGGATGGCACCCTGGCTGCCCCGGGCACGAAATTCTGTCCCGAGTGTGGCACACCCATGATCCAACCGGCAGCTACTTTATGCCCAAATTGCGGTACCGATACGCATGGTGCCAAATTTTGCCCTAATTGTGGCACCAAGATGGAACAGGCGCTAGCACATTGCCCCAACTGCGGCGCTGAGACGAAAGGTGCCAAGTTCTGCCCTGAGTGCGGTACCAAACTCGGTTAATCTTTCTCACACTACCAAAAATCAAAGGGCGGGTCTTTACGAGACCTGCCTTTTAGCATCTTTATTCCCTCAGGTGTTTCTTACGTTGCAAGTAAGTCAGGATTGTGCTCACGTAAGCTGCGTGGCTCCAGGTGAGCGGGCTCACCGATAATGGCTGATCTGTAAAAGGATCCACCTGTTCAGCTAAGATGCCACTCGGCAAGGCATGCGATGCCACCCAATCAATGATCTCCAGGGCGGGTTTCAAATCACCCTGATGCTTTGCCGTCAGGGCATACCACTCCGCCAGCCATAATGTGCAGATGAACCACGGGTTTCCGGGCACCCTCGAGATATCCTGGCTCACCTGGTGATAATGATCATCTGTATAACGCGCTACGCCTCCCACACTCGTCTTGACCCACAACTGTTCGCGGATTGCTTGCATGGTAGGAAGAATCTTCTCATCGTCCGGTTTATACATCCCAAATTGCCATAATCCCACCAGGCTGGCATCGATGGTCTCATCAATCTCCCAACTGTCATCCTGCTTGCGGTTCACCATCCGTACGAAGCGGTTGAGCTTGGGTTGCCATAAATGTTTTTCTATTCCAGTTTTGATCTCAGCAGCTGCCTGCCGGTAACCCTTCGCCCGTTCGATTTCGCCAAATGCGTCTGCAAAACAAGCAGCTGCATTTAAGCCACCCCAAGTACTTGCTACCGTCCAGCTCAATATCCCCCGGCGTTCCTCCCACAAGTCATAACTTGGCAATGGTAATCCCGTTTTCTTGTCACGAAAACCTGCCAGGAAGTCTGCCAAGGGGCAAATCATGGAACGATATAACGGCTTGATGAATGAGACGTCGCCATATCGAGAAAAGTGTTCCCACAACGCCCAGATGACCAGGGCAGTCTCATCTTCCTGGATGGGTAATTGTTTTTCTCCGTTCAAGTCCCATGGTAGCCAGCTGGATGCCAGCGAGCCATCCGGGTTATATTTATGCAGCATAAAACCTTCACGACTATGCACCTGGTCGCAAAACTGGAAAAACGCTCGTGGCAGGTCCAGGTAACCGGCTTTGTTAAGTGCGTGAGTCACTAAGGCTCCATCGCGTGACCACATGTAGCTATAAGTGTCCCTGACATCGGAAGAGATATCTGAATCATTGGCTGCGATGATTGCCCCACCATTATCTATCTGGGTTCGCAAGGTCAACAGGCTGCGTTCATATTCATCCCTCACGGGTTGAGTAAGCCCTTCCATATCTGGTAAGTGTGCTCGCAGCCACAAACGCCAGTATGCCTCTGTCCGGTCAATAAAGGATTGCGGTCCACGCTGGCGTACCATCCGGTTCAGGGTGGTCACATTTTGAAACTTCGGTCCGACTGCCATCCAATAATAGAGCAGGCGAGATTTCCCCGCTCTGATGGGCAAGTTAAAACCGATCGTCGAGTCGACTGACCCGTGTGCCACCACCCCGCATTCTAATTGACCATCCTCAGCATCTCGCCATGTACCCTCTAAGTTACGGATTTCTTTCAATCCACATGCCCACTGGTGAATGCCTGTCACCAATCCTGGATAACTATCTTCGGAGGGCTCCCATCCAGGTCCAGGTTCATCTTCACCAGTTCTGACTGCCCCATTCATCATGAACCAGTAGTTATCTTTATAATGGTAGATTGAACGCCGGTCAGGCTCATAATAAGCCGTATCCCCAATATCATTACCCGATATGTGAAAATCATGGTGGAAAAACATTCGTATTTCCCGGTCGCGTGTGTCCAGGTTGCTGATCTCCATCCGCCGGAGAAATAAGTCTTCGTGAAAATCCACCGTATCAGAAATCTGGATCGCGATTTTTAGTTCTGGATGTTCCAGCCTGACAGCACTCACCAGAGTTTCGGGTTGATACTTCAAAGATCGCTGCCATTTTCCATCATCGAACCAGCGGATTTGCCCTTCCACCCACACGCCAGATCGAAAAGGATGCCCAAGAGCATGATTTTCTTGTCCGACATGGGGCCAGTACAGGTCGCGGATTTGGTAATTTTGATCGAAAGCGATCAGCAAGCTGCCATTTCCAAGAGGTATATCTCTGGGCATATGTTTCCTCCTAGCCACTATCGTATTTACAACAAGGTATTATTACATACGGGTGGGCAAAAACGAATACATCAACACCCACCCATCTAATCGTAACGTTGATTATCTCAGAATTAGATTAAAAGATTAAGAGCGCTACAATATACCTGTCACTATTCGCTCTAAAATTACATCTAAAGAATTGTAGGAGGATAAAAATGTCCAACCTGGAAGAATTCCGCAAAATGAAGGATGATTTCTTTGCCCATAACGGTCAAAGCCCACTCACACCCACGCAAAAGAAAGGATTCAAAGGATTGAAGTATTTCCCGCCCAATCCAGATTTAGACCTAGAAGTAACTGTGGACGAATTCCCAGATAAACAGCGCATCGAAATGCAAACCACCACCGGAGACATCCAGGTTTATCAGCGTTATGGCAAATTTAGCTTTACCGTCAATGATCACCCCGTTGAGCTGACCATTTATCATAGTAAATCCGGCTATTTCCTGCCATTTGTGGATAGCCAGGCCAGCAAGGAGACCTATCCTGCCGGGCGCTACCTCGAGCCCGAAGAGCTGGGGAAAAACCGTTTCAGGGTGGACTTCAACCTGGCTTACAATCCTTATTGTGCTTATAACGATTACTGGTCTTGCCCGCTGACGCCATTCGAAAACCACCTGAAAGTCCCCATTCGCGCTGGGGAAAAACTTTTCCACAACTAAAAAGCGTTTACATGTTTAATAATCTAAGCATGTAAACGCTTATATCAACAACTTTTTTACTTCTAATATTTACACGTTCATCTGCTTCCTGTAGATAGTGCTTTTCTTGACCACCTGATAACCCATGCTCTCGTAAAGGTGGAGTGCACCCGAGATGTTTTCAGCATCCACCCCTAACCCGGCCTCCGTCATACCGCGCTCTTTAAGCACAACCAGGCTCAGGGCAATCAATGCCTTCGCCACACCCTGCTTTCGCCATGGCCGGCGTACACAGATATTCTCAGTATAGCCACGCTTACGCCTATAAATTTCGTTCTGATCCTTGTCAATGAAGTTCAGCACCATTCCCACCACCTGATCCCCTTGCCAGGCGACCCGCCATAAGCTCGGGTCATGGTCTGGGTCATTCACTATCCGTTCAAACTCTTCCCATGGGTCAGGGATATATCCCCAGTGATCGCGAAAGGCTTCATTGGAAGCCTCCCAGATCAGCCGAAGGTGCTCAGGTTTCACCGCTCGCACCTCCACACCTGCTGGCAGGGATAGATCAGGGATATTTTCCAGGTCTGGCCTCACCATCTCGAAGGCATAACGCGCAGCCCGGTACCCTCGACGTTCCAATAGATTCATCCGGTCAATTTCAGTGTTGCTAACAAAGTTATCCAGCAGGCATGCAGCTTCCACTAGCAATTGTCCGTTAGCTTTGAGCAGAGTGGCTATCTGAGCCAGTCGTTCTTCGTTGAACTTTAAAAGCTTACTGCCTATGCCTTTACCTCGCCAGGCTGGCATCACGTTACCAAATTGGAAACCAATCCACTGTCCGCTGCCTTCCACCGACCACCAGATCCGACTGTACCCGATTACTTTACCATCAATTTCTGCAAATAGCATGTCCGTGGTTGGATCACAATTGTGCAGGTGGGCGTAGGTGTTGGCAATATCCTCCATCTGCTCTGCCCGTTCAAGCCCATCGGCAGCCGCGCACCCATGCAATACGGCCAGCATCCCCGGGAAGTCAACCTCCCCACGAAAACCACGGTAAGTTAACCCTGGCATCATTTCCATTTCAGTTTGAGATATTTGTTCAATATGCTCCGTTTTGTAATTCATTTTATACCTCTTTAAAATCTGATAATATTCGATCATTTTGCATGTGTTTCTTGTATCTGACTTGGCCTTTAATCATCTGGCTAACGCTTTTCTGAAGGTCTGTATCAATATCACAACATGAATCTTCTAATCAGCCGCAATCTCAAAGGCTTCTTCCACTACCTTTGGGGGCTCACCATTCTTCGGTAGCTTGAATTTAAACCACGCCGGGATGGCACTGACCAAGGCTGCCATACCTGTTACATAGAAAGGTAAACGTGGGCTATAGCGCTCCCATAGCTGAGCACCCACTGCTGGTGCAGGCAGTGATACCAATCCCAGGCTGGTGCCGAACAAGCCAAAAGCCGTCCCACGTAGCTTTTCTGGCACCGCCTTGCTGATCAGCGAGTTATACGCTGGAGACATCATCCCCACCGCCAGGCCAAACAATGCCCATACCATTGCATAACCTAAAAACCCATTTACTTGCATAAAGGCGAACATGGCCATGAACTCCATCGTGAAACCCACCACGATGCCTGTCCGTTCGCCCTTTTTATCTGCCAGCCAGCCTGCTGGTACAGTCACCAGCATCATACAAGCACCGAAGATTGATCCCAGCCAACCAATCTGCTGGTAGCTCATTCCACCAATCTGCTCCAGGAAAACCGGCATCAGGTTGTTGGAAAGTGAATAAGCAATATCACGAATTCCATCCGTGATCAGCACCCAGGTGATCACACCCCCACTAATCAGCAAACCAAGCATGGCACTCAGGCTACCCCGCAGGTTGACCATGGTTAATTTTTGTGGATGGGCTTCATCACCGCGCGCAGCTGTGCGTGCCATGCTCACCCGGATAATGGTCGCCAAGAAATATAGCACCCAGGCAGCTGCCAGCATGATCCGAAAACCGTATGCATCTGCCAGGTACCCACCCAGGGGTGGTCCTATTACGCTTACGATCATGAATAGTGCGTCGGATATACCGAATACACGTGCCCGATTTTGCTCGGGAGATTGTTCGGCAATGAATGCGCTGTAGCTGGGCCCAATTAACGATCGCGTGATCGCGCTAAAAAACATCCCGCTCATCACCCATTGCCAGGTGGGAGCGAAGATGAAACCTGCGAATGTCAGATTTCCCGCCACGCTGCCAAAGGCGATACTGCGGAGCCGCCCCAGTGAATCTGATACCCAGCCTCCCAGGATTTGCACGACCAACGGAATGACCTGTGAAATGGTGAAGAACAACCCAATCTGCACCACGCTGGCGTTCAGTTCCTTCAAGTAGAGAGGCAACAACATACCATACATCTCTCCACCCATGTTCGCCAGGATCATGGCGAGCATGAAGAGCAACAACATTTTATTTAATAACGGCTCAGACTTCGCCGTGGATCTTACATTCTCCATATCATACATCCTTCTCATAGGTCCCCAGTTGTTTTTCTACCTGAAAACCCACCGATTCATACAATTTTATCGCTGCCAGGTTATCTTCCAATACAGATACGATGGCACTCTGCATCCCATGTTCCTGCAAGCGATGTAAGCCTTCCAGCAAAACCGCCCTTCCCAATCCCCGTCGTTGGAAATCCGGGTGAGTGCCCACTGGCTCGAACAACCTCACCTTGTTGACTGGGTTGGTCCAGGCGATACAGAAAGCACCGATTTGCCTATCCGGAGCAACTGCCACGATATCCGACTCCGGCTGATAGACTGGTGAGCGCATGAAGTTGCGAAAACGTCCTTTATATTGCTCAAATGTTGCCTTAGAATCAAATGCTCTGTATTGCGCTTCTGCACGTTCCATCACTTCTTCCTCACCCAGGCAACCACGCAGCATAAATCCATCCTGCAGCTGAGCGGAGGGGATGATTTCATCCAGGTTTAGGGTCATATATGTCCCATCATCAGCCATATGCCCCTGTTCGAGTACGTCGCACATGGCCGACAAGTCGTGTTCATCCTGAAAAGCTCTAGGTGCCTTCATACTTTCTCCACTATTTTTTCCCATTCGCGCGTCAATTTATCCAGCTCTGCCTGGGCTTTAGCATACTCCCAGCTCAGATCGTTAATCACTTCAAAACCTTTCGAGCCTCCGGCATGCTGTAGCTCGCGTGAGATGCGCCTTACAGACTCCTCTTGCTGGCGAATGCGCCCTTCTAGCTTCTCGAGTGCCTGCTGCAGTCGCCTTGTTTCACGGCTATTATCACGCACCAGAGGTTTGGAAGGTAAGATCATGCGTTCAGGTTGAGTGGCAGTTCCAGCTCGTTGCAATATGAACTGCCGGTAGGTCCCGCTGAACAAAATTAGTCTCCCATCATGGATTTCCCAGATTTGACTTGCTAACTGGTCAACCAAGTAGCGGTCATGGGATACTAACAGGATGGTCCCTGTGTAATCCTGCAAGACTTGTTGTAGCACTTCGCGCGCCGGCAGGTCCAGGTGGTTAGTGGGCTCATCTAGCAACAGGAAATTCGCACCATTGTGCGCCAGGATAGCCAGTGCCAATCGCCCACGTTCACCACCACTCAGTGCATTGACCGGCTTGAACACATCTTCACCGCGGAACAAGTACTGAGCCAAATGACCACGAGCCCTCTCCTGGTCCATCTCATGATGGCGTAGCAGTTCATCCAGCACAGAATTATCCGGGTTCAGGTCATCATGCGCCTGAGCAAAGTACCCAATTTTCAGGCTGGCTCCCAAACGTACCTCACCGGCCAGTGGTTCCACCTGCCCGAGCATCGTTTTGAGAAACGTCGTTTTCCCGCTCCCATTGGGACCGATCAACGCTGCGCACTCACCCCGCCTGAGCTCCAATCGTTGCACCTGGAACAGCTTGTGTGTCGGGTAACCAATGGTGGTTTTATCAGCCCGCAGGATGATGTTGCTGCTATCAGTCGATGGCACCAGGCGTGGTCGTATCACCGGTGGTCTTCCTGGCATGTCGAGTGCATTCACCTTGCGAATCGCTTCGATCACTTCCAGCGGCTTATCTGCCCGCAAGTCAAGCTCGTGCCAGTTCCTACCACTGCGTAGCACCATAATTCCATAAGCATCCACTGCTGCCAGTTCGCGTGTCACCTTGCGCAAGGTACCCAATGCCCTGGCATGCGTGCTGGCGCGTACCCAATTACGCTGTACGAAGTCCATTTCTTTCTGCAGGCGTTCTTTTTCTTCTTTGAAAACCCGTTCAGCATATTCCCAGCGTGTATCCCGTTGAAGCAGGTAGTTGCTATAATTGCCATGGTATAGCTCGATCCCTGCATGGCTCATTTCCCAAATGGTGTTTACGGTGTTATCCAGGAAGTAACGGTCGTGGCTTGCCACTAACACCGCCCCATCCCAATCCTTCAAGGTGTGTTCCAGCCATTCGATGGCTTCCGCATCCAGGTGGTTGGTTGGCTCGTCCAGCATTAGCAGGGCAGGTTTCTCAAGTAACAGGCGAGCCAGTAACAGGCGCGTCTTCTGACCACCACTGAGGTGCTCCACCGGCATATCCCAGGTTCGCTTACCCAAACCCAATCCTTGCAAAGTCTGCTGAATCCGCAGATCATAATCATAGCCACCCGCATGCTCAAACGCCGCCTGTAGCTCACCATACATAGCCAGAACTTCTTCGGTGTAACAACCACCCGCCATATCAGCTTCCAGCCTATGGAGCTGCTCTTGTTGCTCTTGAAGGTTTATGAAAACAGTTAGCATCTCGCCATACACCGTATTCTCACCTTTGGCAAGGCTCGTAGTACTGGTAGCCTGAGCAAAAGCTTCACTGGCTTCCTGGCGCAGGTATCCCAACTTTTTACCCCGGGCAATATGGATCTTGCCTGTAGTAGGTTGGATTAAACCTGTTAGGATCATCATCAGCGAGGTTTTACCAATACCGTTCGGTCCAATCAGACCGATCTTGCTGTCATTGGCGATGTTCACCGATATCCCACGGAATAGATCAAATGCGCCGAAGGATAATCCTAGATTTTGTGCAGATAATATCGACATTCTTACCTCTTGTCATTGTGAGGGCACTTATCGCCCGAAGTCACATTTTTCTGTCATTGCAGCGAGTCCAGCATTCCCTTCAGCTGGAAGGAGCGCTCTTCGCCCGAAGCAATCTGCCTTTGGTTATACACGCAACCTTACATGTGAAGTCGCATGCTCACCCATTCCTGTGTAGCTTACCGCTGCGCTTGGCATAACGTTCCGCCAGGCCAAACACCCACAATCCTACCGGGATGGCCACTATGCCCATCCATAGTGTTGGCCAGATATACGGCCACAATTGCATGGTAGGCATGCCTTCCAGCAAAGCCTGGCGCGTGCCATCCAATACATAGGTCGCTGGGCTGTAAATTGCCATCTTTTGCAACAGGCCTGGCAGTACATCCACCGGGTAATACACTCCCGATACCAGTAGCAGGACGGCGATGATCACGTGCGTCATCTGTGAGCCGCGTTCAGGGAACAACAATGGTAAAACTGAACCCATGATGCCCACTCCGATGAAGGACAGGCTGCCTGCCAGCATCATCACTGTTCCACCCAGCAGGTTAGCCTGGCTCAGGTCGATGTGGAAGATTGCCACGGTCACTGCCAGGATGATCCCGGTTGACACCAGGCTGTAGATCACCGACCATAGGGTTTGCCCTGCCATGTGGGTGACGCGTCGGATGGGTGCCATCAATGTATACTCGATCGTCCCTTCCCAGCGTTCCATAGCGATCACATCCGTGATCCAGTAAAAGATCAGTGACAGGTAACGCCAGATCAAGGTGCCCACCACCAGGTATAGCACCAGGTAGCGTCCATTGGCTTCCGATGCACCACCAATCTTCTCCATGCCCAGACCGATAAAGCTAACCGACAGGCTATTGGCGATGGAATAGGCCATCCATACCAATTCCCAAGACCAATAACGCTTTACCAGGTTAAGGTTGCGTTCCATAAAGGCATATGTAGCCCTGAATTCATTAACTATTGTAGTCATTTCAATATCTCCAACAACATCACCCGGTATTCACACTGCGTCACTCATCTCGCAATCTTCTCCATCGCAGGAAGTTATCCCAGGCAGTAACCCAATTGACTTTAGAATGTGTCTTCTGTAGTTAACCCATCCTCACTCTTCTTCATCTTCAGTCAGCAGCTTATTTCCCGTTAGCTCCAGGAACACCTCTTCCAGCGTTGGCTCATGCCCATTACGTGGGATCAGCCTCTTGAGCGCTGTGGGGGTATCCAGGGCAACGATCTTGCAGTTATCCACGATGGCGATGCGGTGGCATAATACCTCCGCTTCTCCCATATCGTGGGTTGTAAGTAAGATGGTGGTGCCGCTTTGTTCGTTGAGCTCTTTCACCAATGCCTGCACTTCGCGCTTGGAGCGCGGGTCCAATCCGGTGGTGGGCTCATCCAGCAGCAGCAACTTCGGTTTGGAGAGTAAAGCCCGCGCAATTGCCACTTTCTGCTGCATCCCACGCGACATCTCCTCCATCGGTTTCTGGATGGAGTCCTTCTCTAACCCCAAACGGGTAAGGATTTCCATCACCTTGCGGCGGGTCTCCTTGCCCTCCATACCATACAGGCGTGCCCCGTATAGCAGATTCTCCATCGGCGAGAGCTTCTTGAAAAAGCTGGCTTCCACCGAGACACGATTAATCAGGCGCTGGACCTGCATGGACTGGCTCACCACGTCGTGCCCGAAGACCATAATTGAGCCTGCGTCAGGCAGCAGCAGTGTGGCTATCAGGCGGATGAGTGTGGATTTGCCCGAGCCATTCGGCCCTAGGACGCCAAAGATCTCCGCTTCATGCACCGAGAACGAGACGTGATCCACCGCCACTTTGACCATTTTTCCAGTCTCAGTGTGCCCGTTTCTCCCTTTCCATAATAGGTGGGTTTTTTTACCGAACTTCTTATAAGCATCCTTTACCTGTATAGCCTCAAACATATCGAACTCCTATCTGTCATTGCGAGGGCGACCTTCGCCCGAAGCAATCTCCAACCTTCCAATCGGACTCAATTATGATCAAGTGCACCCATAAAGACTTCTACTCTTTCCAACATAACAAAAGCCGGTCACGGGGAGGGTC
>JBAQFX010000397.1:0-12069 GCA_049287485.1 Anaerolineales bacterium | reverse complement strand
GCTCAAAGGATAGAAAGATTATACCGTGGTGACCTTCTAGAAGGTTGGTATCATGATTGGTGCCTCTTTGAGCGGGAGCGAATTAAAGCTGTCTACATATCACTAGTAGACAAATTAATGGCCTATTGTGAAGCCAATTCTATTTATGAACAAGGTATTAACTATGGGCGTAAACTAATAGAAATGGATCCTACTTATGAATCTGCATACCAACACATGATCAGGCTATTTATAAACTCTGGTGACCGCATATCTGCACTACGATTGTTTGAATCTTGTCAGAAGGCATTAAGAAATGAATTTAACATAGGACCTGGAAATGTGACACTAAACCTGTATAAGTTAATTAATACTGGCGGTGATAAATCAGATAATATGTCTGATGAACTATCTGACAAATCTATTGATCGTAATAACTCTATAATTCTTAAGGATTTATCGCAGATCAAAAAAGCCATTTATGATCTCGTATCTGTACAACAAAAAATTCTCGCTGAGATCCGCGCTCTTAAAGAGAAACAGGCACGATGATAGATTTCTTTTTTTTGATCACTGATTTACTGAAAACTCTATAGACGCAATTTGATACATCCAGAGGACTCTATTGGATACGTTGCTGTTTTATATTTATCTATGACGATAAATAATATTCCAGAAAGAATGTTACACCAACGCATCATGACTGTTAACAAATTAAATAATATTTCTTCATGGTTAATAATAATTTTACTATTATCTCAAGTGGGGCTTTCAATAGCTATTATCCTAAGGCTTAGAAATATTCTTTATATTTTATTTCCAACTAGTATTGAGCAAGTATCATCACCTACACCCTTTGTCAAAAATGTTTCAATTGACGATGACCCTAAACAAGGCGTAGACGATGCTCAAGTAACGATTATTGAATTTTCTGACTATCAATGTCCTTATTGTGCAGACGCTGATAAAAGTATAAAAACATTACTTGATCAATATAATGGAAAAATCCTCTTTGTATATAGAGATTTTCCATTAAAAAACTCTCATCAATATGCTTTTCAAGCTGCTGAAGCGGCAGATTGTGCAGGTAAGCAAAATAAATATTGGGAAATGCATGATGTACTGTTTATAAATCAAGAAAATCTTGACACATCTTCTCTTAAAGAATATGCCACTCAACTATCACTAAACCAAGCTCAATTCGATTTATGTTTAGCTAACAATGAATTTGAAAGTGAAATCAATAAGGATTTAGAGGATGGTAAATCGTACGGTGTAACTGGTACGCCAACTTTTTTCATAAATGGATATATGATGGAAGGAGGTACCATTGATCAATTACGACAAGCAATAGAATCGGCTTTACAAAATAAATACGAAATAACAAAATAATGTTCTATTAAACAGATCGGATCTTGATAAATATTAATAAATTCTTAACGTCGTGAAACAAAAGTTGAGAATAAACAAGGTAAGGAGGACATAGTATGTGTAAATTCAATAGCAAGAATATCATTTTGATTAGCGGGATAGTTTTAACATTTCTAACTATTTTTGTTACTTTTCAATTACCCGTTAGTGCAAATTCCTCAAGTATAGATATCCCTTCGCTTACTTGTGGTACATATTCGTATCATGATACATGTAGGTTGGGAGGTTGGTTTAATTGTCTTCCAGACCTGGGGTGTCCACCTCCTGATTATACTAGGTGCGTAGCACATGTATATTGGTTAAATCATTATATAAATCCGACATCACAAAAGTTAGGCGGATATATTAGTGATTATTCGTTCTGTCGACAATATGGACCTCAATTATGCTCTAGTAATTGCAATTAATTAATCCAGGTAATTAGTTATCGGTTTAGTATACTATCGGTCAAATGATGGATAACTCATATAATGCCATATAATCATGGTACTCTATATATTTTCGTCTGTCCTTGGCTAAACACTGGTTCGAGCATTTGATCGAATTTACGTAGAGCTATGTTAATTGAGCAACTGTAACCTGTTTGACTGCAGACATTTCGTATATAGTCATTTTCTGATTGTCCAAGGATCACATACTTAACATTCCATTTATGCAATAGATCCAATGCGGCTTGTTTATTAGAGGCAGTATAGATAGTAGCTATGTCCGATTCGCGTTTTTCTTGCTCATCATAGCTACCCCTCCATTGACCTTCGTGGGATGACCAGCCTAAAATTGTAGGTAAACCAGTAAAAGTGCTAATGCGACCTGCATATGTATATGATCCACCTATAATCTGCCCGTTTATTAAGAGTGGAAAACTAGGTGCTTCAAGGATTACTGGTACATTACCAACTGGTAATCCGTTTTCAGCGTTCGCATTAAGCCATTGAATGGCAGCCCAGTCATCTGGATTAGCCTGGGCAATACCACTAGCGCCATCTAGATTGGCTGGTCCGGTAAACTCGCCTGCTCTCGAGGGAATCGCCATTATGGTATAAACCAGTCCCAAAGCAACGAATATGGTAGCGCTTGTAGCAAATGCGATCTGTCCGACGCGATTCTTCAATCGGTCTAGCAGCCACCAAATCCCATAGGCGCTCGCTAAACCCATCATCACCCAACCCTGATAATAGAACTTAAAAACGGTATTCATGCGGACACCAAAGCTATCGCGAAGGTAAAAAAACTCCACAATTAGTGTCAATGATAAACCAATGATAATGAGGAGATAAACGAAGGGATCTGCATTTGTCCGATTCGGTGCAAGACCGTTTTCTTCTTGTGCTTTCCCCAAATCAGATTTCTTTCGAACGATAACTTCTATATTAGCAATTGCCATAGCAAGTAGTGTTGAAACGAAGATCAATAACCAAGGATTGTGGATGCGGGCATTTATGCTTGCTAGGAAAGCATCCCTTATGCTCATTCCCCCGAGAACCGATGAAATAGTTGCTGCTAAAGTGCTTGTTGGAGCTGGATTTAGAATGAACAAGATGAATGCAACCAGCAGGAAGATGACCAGGTACAAACCGATGCAAACTAATAAAATACGCCACCACCAGTTGAAAGCTGTTTTCCATGATCTCACCTTATCGTCACTCTGCTTGTGAAGGCTAACAGCTATGTAGCAAGTCAATAGAAAAATAAAGGTGCCAAACATCACTAAGTATTGAGGTAGGCGCGTAGGCGGAAAGATATACGGTAATAAACCTGAGGCTTGTGAGCTAAAACTAATGTAAAAGAAGATATATAACAGTATTGATAAAAAAATTAACCCAAGACCCACAAAGATGCACCTGATAATTATTTGATAATCAATACAACCTCTGGTAATTACTTGAGCCAGTACGTAAACCAACACTACCAACGCTAGATAGATAGGCAAATCCCAGGTATTCAAGAAACCCAAAGCACCTAGGATTAATCCAGAAAAGATAAAAAACAACCAATCATTGTTGAAAGCAAAAGCAATTGGATTCCACCATTTACTGGAGACCGATGTGTCATTAAAAGAAGAAACATCCTTCGTTCCGTGGTACACATATAGATTGAATGCCAACCCGATAGCGAGTAGAACGAACGGCAACGCTAGGACGTGCGGATGGTTGTCACCCAGCATAAAACTGAAAAAGGGGAATTCATCAATAGGCTGGGAGAAATCTTTCCCTAATAGATTTTTATCCGCTAAGACGCGAGAAGCTCTCCACCACCAAAGGAATATATTCCCTGGATACCATGAACCAATCACGGAATCCTTTGCCAGACCTGGTATATCGATCCAATTCCAAAAGGAAACAGGTAGGATGCCTTTGGCGTGTAACGATTCAAGTACGCCTTCTAGATTACTCATGACAACCACCAATAAGCTGCCCATCAACCCGGCAGCAATTGGAGGACCTTCGCGTGGAGAGATACCACTCTCTTTATGGCGTACTTGGAGAGTAAACTTCACCAGGTTGTAAACCACTCCAAAAGAACCAATTAAGGTAAGGGCAAAGAGGAGGGAATCATACAGATCAAAAGCTATTCCCGAGATAGAACCTGACACGCGGGTGAGAAGCGCTAGCATCACGTAGCCGAAATAGTAGTAAGAGATCCCAAACCAAGAAAACCAGGGATCAATAGGCGGGAAGGTGTCACTCCGCAGAATGGCATTCTGGAAGGCGGTTTCCATGAACTTTTCACCGCCAGCTGGCTCAATTTTGTAGGGAACATATGCCCGAAATAGTGCCCAACCAACAAAGGCAAAAGTGAATAACACCTCGACAGTAACAATTATCTTCCACTTATTGTGCAAGAATTCCCGAAGATCATTGAAAAGCAATGTCTTTGAGCGGAAGATAAACCAGACAGAGATGAGTGCCACAATTAAGAAGGAAAATAAAATTCCACCCAGATCATTGTTTAGGAAGCCTGTGCTTGCACCAATCCATAAGAAATAACTTATGAGTAGCAAACCTAGTGCTTTAGAAAACGAATAACCATTGTCTGGCAGCCAGCGAAAAATACGCATGGCAATTGGCAGAGAAAGCCAGCCCAAAATTTGTATTAACAACCACCAGATTAGTATTTGGATCATTTGCAATAACATAGACAAAGAACAAACATCTATTCAATTATTTTAAGGCTGAATGTATAGATTTATTTTATCAAATCTTGGTCTTGTTAGCCTTATTGATGATACTAGATCATCGTATGCAACCAATAACTTCCTGAATTCAAAATTAAAGGCTAGGGGTAATTAATCCAATAAAGGCAATTCCAAGCAATATAAAATTTACAATTACTCACATAGCGATGGTTGAGGAGAGTAATAATGGCGCACAAATGGTACACAGATTGTCCTTTCATTAAATTGCCGTCCCCATATCTAGGGCTGGATGTTGATTTTTTGGGGTTTTTTCCCACATCTATGGGTGGGTAAACGGTCTCGAACCCTCAACCACATGATCTAGAGTCAAGTATTCTATCATTGAGTTATAAAAAATATGTCGATTCTTTTCCCCGGCCAGCTTATTATATTAGGACCATTACCATGACTAGGAGTACGGATTTTTCGATAAATAATATTTCTATGGTGATTTACTTTAGCTAATATATTTCTCATTCCCATCAATTTTAACGCACCCGTCTTAGCAGGTGTATGTTGCGTTCCTTTCCCAGGTTCTTCATCGATTTCTGGTCATTGCCAGCATCATCGGCGCCAATAATCGCCACCGTATTTATTCCCATCCTGTACGCATACTGGATCCGCTTGAATAATCTTACTATCTTTGGGCTACGAATCATATACAGTTCTACTTGTCAACCAGTCGGCGAATTAGTAAATGTGTTGTAGAAAGCTTTGATTACTAATAAGCTGACCTGCAATACATCAAAACATGACCTTGCTGTTGGAAATTTCAGGCGCACCCATGCTGCGCCTGAAGCTGCCTCTCAAAAAACTTACTCGTGTTCCTGCATGGGAGGTTGGGAAGGGTGTTTCCCGGGATGGATGTTGATCGTGAGCGAGGACCGCCTGCTTTCTTCCAGGTTCTGGAAGAACCGCTCGACGTTTTCCAGGGTCTTCAACGAGGTGAAGATGCCCATGGCAAGCGTCAATATGGCTGCCACGCCCATGATCCCAAGCACGACCGGTAATGCCAGCTTTCCAAGCGTGTAGACGTCCATTCTTCCTCCGTGTGTGTAACCAGGCAACGTGTGGGGATTGGTTTCCAACGTACAGTTGTCCAACCGACGTTGGTGTCACTCGCGGCATCGCAAGGATGGGCAGAGCAACACATACCCGGAAGGAAATGTCGTCACTTCTCATCCAGGCATGTGCAGCCCTGCTGGAGCGACTGATACCCTTCACCTCCACACTCGCATTCTCAGGGCGCGCAGCATGTCCTGCGCGCTGGCCATGGGGTTGACGATGGACATCGGGTTGATAAATACCTGCTGCACCAGCATCGAAAAATAACCCAAGGGTACGTCATGTGCTTGCATTCTGGACATTTTCATCCCATTATCTCGATAATCGACTTGCAACGATCCTCAACACCTTAGATAGATCCGCATTGGATAATTGACCTAACAAACCATCGATTTCTGTATCTGGCATAGTGTCCTGGCCTGAGGTCAGTGTAGCAATGCGCTTTTTAACCTCTTCCGATAGGATCGGTGCATAAATGCTGTCCGTGATCTTGATGTCATTGTGCATTAAATTCATCGATACCGCTTTATAATCCGCCATCGTTTGGGCTTTGAGGAGGCCGTAAACCGCATGACCGTGTCGAAACTTATGGGCTGATTTATAGGTTAAACCGGCTATATTGAATAGTTTCCGTAGGCGTTTGTCCAAAGCCTGGTGGCGATTCTTTCCTGGTTCAGATTCATCCAATGACTGACTTCCCCAACGTATATAGATAGGAGCATACCAGGGAGCTGTCAATGAGAGCATTGAGCGAACTATATTGTCCCAGGTTTCTGCTACCGACAACAGCTCCGGAATGGGCAGCAAGAAGGTCGTGGCTCGCTTGCCATTCTTGGTAGCTACACCCAGCTCTGGCCATTGGTGCAAGGTCCTTCCTGGCAAATCGACTGCTGAAATGGGTAAGGTGGTGAAAGCGCTCGCCCTGGCACCGGAGAGAAACAGCATCGCAGTGGCGGCTTTGTCGCGCAGGAGCGCCAGATCGTCTTCTTCATGTGGGACAGCAATCAGTCGCAAGACCTCTTCCAACGAGACATACTCATGTTCATTGCTGGATTCTCTGATGCGCGGCGATCTCAGGCTTTCCAACCAGGCTGAGCTCAAGGAGCTAAACTCCTTGGGGTGGTTCTGCCTGGCCCAGATGAAAAAGCGCTTCCCGACCTCGATGATTTTCTTTTGGGTGACCGATGCCAGCTGCGCTTCTCCATGCCGGCCGGGCAGATTGCTGACATAACTTGGGAATGTCGGGCGCATTTTGGCTGCCTGCTGAAATGGCGTTTCCCCAGTCCAAAGCAGTAAGTGGCGCAGATAGAAGCGGTAGCGACCTAGTGAGCTGTCTGACAACTGGTAGACCTCCCCAAGATCCTGGAGATACCGCCTGACCAGGAGGTAGTTACTGCGCCGAATCACACCGTGCTCCCCGAGAGACTTTACCATTGCAATGTGGGCAAAAACCCTGTATGTAAACCAACCTGCCTACCGATGGACGACGGCTGGGTTGTACTATTTTTACGGCACGATTACAGATCATGCAATATCCCTCGCCAGGTTGGAGTCTGGCACTCGGGTCTTTCTTCCGCTGGCT
Source organism: Anaerolineales bacterium (assembly GCA_049287485.1). GTDB lineage: Bacteria > Chloroflexota > Anaerolineae > Anaerolineales > UBA4823 > FEB-25. The sequence continues at coordinate 4,837 of JBAQFX010000397.1, read as the reverse complement.
GGAGACCCAGGACGTGAATGCCTGCCCATCTACCCAGATGTGCCCCAATCGATTACGGGTATGCGGCGCACCGTGGTGCAGCCAATCACGCAAAGTGCGTTCTGACATACTTAACTCTTCCGCCAGTTCGCGGACTGTGTACAGCATGGGGAGCAGACCAGGGGCTTTTACGATGACTGCGTGGGGAAGTTTAATGCGTGGATTTAACAATTCTTGAGACATGGCGGTTACCTCCTGCAGAAATTTATAGTAGCTACTGTCATCGCTAACTTTGTAACCGCAGGGATATCCCGTTGTCCATATCCCAGGTTATCCCAATTTATCCCTTTTTTACCTTCGGCGCGGTACGAGCTCTTCACCGAGCGATTTTCGTAGAAGGGTTAGCTGGTTCAAGACCGTCTTTTCTGTCTTGGAGGTGCGCAGGGCGATCACCTTGGCAGTCTGACCGGACTGCCACAAGCGCAGCATTTCTTGTTGGTCGTCCCGTAGGCTCAGTTCATCCCGTGGGATATCCCGATCTTCGCCCTCTTTACCTGCCTCAGACTTGTGAGGTGAAAATGCCGGTTCAAGTATTTTATGTTTTTCAATTATTAGTCCATACACTGGGATCAATCCCAAGGTGTTTTGCAGCATGGACTGAATTTCCTGCAGGCACTCAATTCGAAATTGGTGTAGATAGCGTCCAAGATATGCCAATGCCCTGGACCGATCGCCGTCGGCATCGATGATGCGGATGACAGCGGCCGGAGGTGGAAGCACTTCCCGGATTGCTTCTTCGTGAATTTCGATCACTGCTTCAGTGGGAAAAGTTGGCAAACAAAAGCGCAATAAAACCTGGCTGAGATCGACTCTTTCCAACTCGATCCGACCTACAACCAACCAGCGAGGTGAATATAGCAGGAATACATCAGCTGGATCCAGGCGAGCAGATTCACCATGGTCACCTTGAGAGAAGGGGATAGAATTCATCATCAGACTTTTGATCAAGGTGCGGCGGACCGATTCTAGGTCTCCCCCCATCACATATTGGATGGATGACATAGTGATTGTCTCATCACTCATCAGATAGCATATCTCCCTTCTCCCGCTCATCTGTGGATACATAGCTCTGGCGAGTCACATCGATCCGGTTATGTCCCAGCTTGTGGGAAGTCTTCAACAATGCCTGGCGGTCATCCGCGCCATGTGATCTCGCCTGGTGATATGCCTCCACGCTAAACGTTTTACGATAGCCATGGGTCCCCAGCTGTTGGATACCCAATTCCCGGCATGACTGGCGTACCAGCTTTCTTGCCCGGTCGGGCAGTCCAAGCCTGTCCGTGAATAGGTGACCGGTTGGCTGGATGCCTGAAGAGTTCTTAAGGGTGGTCATGAATTCCTGAGCCTGAGGTGTATAACTGATAGTTCGCGGCTTGCCACCCTTGGTACGGTTGACATTTCTTTCCTGGTTTAGAGAGATTGTCCCATTCACCAGGTCTATATCCTGGGCACGTAGATAGACAGCTTCGCTGATGCGCAACCCGCCCGCCCACATAAGAGTGAGCAGCGTGGCAATGATCGGATCCTGTGGAGCGATGAGTGTGATGATCGCTTTGGCTTGCTCTTCGGTGTACGGTATTGGTTTTGGTTTCGAATGGAAGCCGCCTGGACCGCTATTTGCTTTGTAGGGCAGCAGCGGTGGCGTATCAGGTAGGAAGATGCCGGCTTTGCGACAGGCTGTGTCCAGTTTCCGGATAGAAGCACAAACTCTGGCAATCCTTCCTCCTGACCTCTCTCGATCCCCCAACTCTTCGATATAAGCAAGCGCCATCTCTTGCCTGACCTCATCCAGATGTTTCACCTCTGGCCAATTAAGTCTGATGAAGCGGGCAAACTGGTGCACATCCGCTGACATGCAGCGCATGGTATTGATGCCGGTGATCAGCTCTGCATCTCGGTGATATCGCTTGGCTTTATGCCGGCTGGCTCCGGGTTGGAAGATGCCCTGCAGAGCTTTCATCATCTGGTAGCCCAGGCTGCCTTCACCATTTTTGTTCATCATTCACCTCCACAAGTCCAGGATCATTGGTTCTTGACCCAATAACGCTTTTCCCTTAGTTTCCTATTACATCGAGCATTTTCGCCAACCTCGCTAAGACAACGCCGGCTCATCGCCTTGAGTTGCAACTCCCCTTTTCGAGGAGAGCCTGCTGATTTCGCAGGTTGATCGCTTGAATGAGGCCCACGCTGAGGTTGAGTGATCCAACAGCTTCAACGCGCTTGCCAACCGCCCGGCGAAAGTGCGGCTGGGGATGGGAGAAAGGGGATAAATATCGAGTCGGTTCACCTCCTTATGAGCTACTAAATTCTGCCAATTGCTACTCTCGTGCATGATCCAATCCCAGCTATCGTTGAAAATTCTCCTACTTGAATAGGTCTGGTTTTAAACAAAAAGCCACACGCTATTCCATTAGGTAAATGCTGCTCACGTGTGGGGATTGGTTCTCTAACGTTCTATCAGGCGCTAAAGAGCGCACGGCATTATTCATTTGTTTAGGTCTTACAATTTCTATAATACCAGCGAAAAACTTTTTGTCAAGCGTTTTTTAGACATTCGGGACATGTGCCTACCTATGAACGGGACATTTGTCCCGATTCTGGGAGTAGTCTAGGGTAGAAAAAGTGAAAATAACATGTAGCGTTATTTGCACCTTGGTTATAAAAAGACAATTGATCATATCCATATCTGCAGTTTTTACCTTCATTGTTCCAGAGTTCCCGATGATTTTTCGTCGAAGGTCCTTGCAGAACTGCCCTATTGACTTCTTGGAGAATAATATGGCGAATAAAAAACGTATCCAATCCCCCAAAACCCCAGGATATCAATGGGAACAGGCCTTGCTGGATGCCTATTATGATTATCGCTAGCGGGAGGTGCTTGATCCACTTTATCAAAAATTCCAACAGTGGAAGGACGGTGAGCTGGTTCACGTAGACATGAGCGAAGCAATTCACCGAACTCACAATCAAGCCCAGGAAGTGTATAGCTTTTTCACCGAGAAGCGCAATTGGTTAGTACGGGTGATTCAACTCAACAAAGCCTGGTTCCAGGCATGGGTGAAAGACAATCCTCCACCAGAAGGTTATCTACTTGGATGAGATGATCGTCATTTCGATAATTCAGCCTGGCTCAATGCGGAGGCTCTTCTAGATTTGCCTAATGTGACCATTATTGGTATAATATAGTCACAATTGGAGGTTATACTATGAGTGAATTGCGGGTCGGCGTCCGGGATCTAAAAGCACGGTTGAGCAAATACCTGCGCCAGGTCAGGCAGGGACAGACGGTCATTATCACCGATCATGGCCGTCCGGTCGGTCGCTTATCACCGGTTGACCAGTCCTTGGATGAACGGCTTAAGGCGCTGCAAGATGCTGGGTTGGTCGCCTGGAACGGTCAGAAGCTGAAACCGGTTACACCCGCGGCTACCAATCGTGGCAAACAACAGGTCTCGGATATACTGGTGGAGATGCGCGAATGAACTTGTACCTGGAATCAAGCGCGCTGGTAAAGCGCTATATCCAGGAAAAGAGTTCCCAGGATGTCAGCACCTGGATCGAGGCCGCTGATATGGTTGTGACAGGATTGATCAGTCGGGTTGAGGTTGCTGCAGCAATTGCCCGAGCAGGTCGAATGAAGCTCATTTCACCAGATGAAGCTCTTGCTGCGCTACGCCAGTTCCGCTCGGAATGGGAGAGCTTCTATCGCCTACCAATCACCGAGAATACGGTTGCGCGTGGTGACTACCTTGCAGTTGAGCATGACCTGAGAGGTTACGATGCCACTCACCTGGCCTGTGCCCTGATCTGGCAAGAAACTTTAGGGATGCCGGTAACACTGGCATCCTTCGATAGCCAATTGATCGAGGCTGCCAGGAGAGTTCACATGATTTATCTTCCTGACTGAGAACAAATCACATCATTTATACTTCGTATATGAATCGTTCCAATTGAAACTAAATAATGCGGTAATTATCTCCTTATCGTGCTACAATTTACTCACCAAATAACCCATCTCTCCCCGTCGGGTCTGCGAGAACCACTCTTCGTCGGGCTGGGTTAAAAGCACGGGCTTGAAGGTCAGAGGTTGCGGAAGCGGGTTTCTCACTCATAACCCGGAGGTCCTTGGTTCGAATCCAAGCCCCGCTACTTGAATAAAATCCGTCCTGGAAAAGGGCGGATTTTTCTGTGTAGGTTCTCGATCCCCGTGGAGGGGATGCATTCGAATCCAAGCCCCGCTACTAATCTGAAACCATAGCTCGTCGGGCTATGGTTTTTGCTTAGCCCGACGGTGAGAGATTGGCAAAATCTTAGAAATGGAGGATTTTGACATGAACCGCTCACCGTCGGGCTCGTTATTTTTAAGCAAGGCCATTCCTGGCTTCATCAACTACAAAACAGCCGAGGGCTTGGCGCTGCGCACGATCGACTCCCACGAGCGCTTACTAAATAAATGGCTCGAACACATCGGGGATCAGGAGATCGGCAAGATCACTGCCCAGGATGTGGTCGCTTATATGAGCTGGCTGCGCAACGAATATACCCCGCGCCGCTACAACGGGAAAACCCACCCGCTCTCACCAAAGTCATTGCGCAATGTGTGGGTGACCCTATCTTCTTTCTACTCCTGGGCTGCCCAGGAGTTGGAGGTCAACCTGTATGGTGCAAATATTACATCCAATCTCGTCTGAAGGTTGCTCTGTACAAAGTGAGTAAATAAATCGGAAAACAGCTAAACCTCCCTAAGTATGGTAAGCTCTGCTGATCCTAAAACAGGCGAGGTGTCAATGTTTTTTTG
>JBAQFX010000396.1:0-13529 GCA_049287485.1 Anaerolineales bacterium | reverse complement strand
GTAGACCGTCCCGTGGGACAACTAAAGTCTGTCGCTGAGACTGCAAAAAACGAACCGATCTACGTTAAATCTTTACCAGACCTGACCTGGAAACAATTATTAGACGGAGATGCCTGTACTGAGTGCGGACGGTGCCAGGATGCCTGCCCGGCGTTTGCGGCAGGTACTGTCTTAAGCCCCAAGCAATTCATCCTTAGTATCCGCCAGGCATTGCATCGAGATGGACCGTCTTTGGTGGCTGGAAAAGCCAATGGTAATGATGGTAAGCTTCCACAGCTGGTGGGAGAAGACATCTCACCAGAACTTTTATGGTCGTGCACAACCTGTGGCGCATGCGTCAGGGAATGCCCAGTGTTCATTGAGCATGTAGATTCTATCGTGGACATGCGACGCCATTTAGTTATCGAAGGGCAGATGGATGGCATGCTTCAGGATGCTCTGGCAAATTTGGGGCGATATGGGAACTCTTTTGGCCAATCGGAACGCATGCGTGCCAAATGGACTCAGCCCATCCAACAGAAAATCAAGGATGCACGCAGAGAAACCGTGGAATATTGCTGGTTTGTGGGTGATTATGCCAGCTACAGTACCAGCCTAACAGAAATCACGCAAATGACGGCCGATGTTTTCCAAAAAATCGGTCTGGATTTTGGCATATTGTATGACAGTGAACGTAATGCAGGGAATGATGTACGTCGTGTGGGTGAAGAAGGTCTCTTCGAGATGCTGGCCGAAAAGAATATGGCCGTTTTCAACAAAAGTTCGTTCCAAACCATTATTACCACTGACCCACATTCATACAACACGTTAAAGAACGAATATAACGGAAACCTTGGTCACCCGGTCTTACATTATAGTGAGTTGCTAGATCAATTAATTGCCTCAGGAAAGCTTAAATTCTCGAAAAAGCTAGGTTACAAGGTAACCTATCATGATCCCTGCTACCTGGGTCGCTACAACGGGATATTCGATGCACCTAGGCGGGTTATCGCGGCAACCGGTTGTGAATTAATTGAGATGCCACGTAATCGAGAGCGCTCATTTTGTTGTGGTGCGGGTGGTGGACGGATTTGGATGGAAGAAGGAGACATCAAAGAAAGACCGAGCGAATCACGTATTCACGAAGCAGTGAATCTTAATGGCGTGGAAATATTTGTGGTTGCCTGCCCGAAGGATATTACCATGTATCGCGATGCAGTTAAAACCACGGGCAAAGAAGATCAGATCATGGTCAAAGACTTGATTGAACTGGTGAACGAAGCATTATCGAATGGCAAATGATGGTAAGGGTAATTGGTTGAAAAGAATAATCTCATTTTTCCAAAGCTTTACGATACCAATCGCCCATAAGCTTATCCTTAGCTTTTTAGTGATTAGCATCATCAGTACAGGTATTTTTACAGTTGCCGGTATCCGTTTAATGGCAAACCGTGTTGTGACCGAAGCACAAGACAGGATAAGGAATGACCTTAATGCAGCCAGAGAAATTTACTCAGCTGAGGCAATCCATATTAATGATATCGTTAGGTCAAATGCGCGACGCAATGTTACCAAGAATGTACTTTTATCTGGTACATCCATTACTACCCTTATCGATCTGATTAATGTCAGGCGAAACGAAGGGTTGGATATTCTAACCCTTACAGATAAAAATGGTATGGTTGTGTTGCGAACCAATGCCCCTTATAATCTAGGGGATAACCTTGCCAATGATGAATTAATAAGCTATGTATTGAATCATAAAGAGGCGGTTACTGCCACAACCATATTTACGGCTGATAAACTAAAAACAGAGACACCACTCCTTGCAGAAAGAGCCTATTTTGAATTAATTGACACTCCGATGGCAAAACCCGAAACAAAAATGGTAGTAACATCAGGGATGGTACTGGAAACCGCTGCCCCCGTGTTTGATGCCAACAATAAGCTAATTGGAGTTCTTTGCGGAGGAGTGTTATTGAATAGAAACTTCAACCTGGTTGATAAGATTAAACAAACTGTTTTTCAGAATGAAATATATAATGGGAAAGAAATTGGCACGGCAACCATTTTTCAAGATGATGTCAGAATAGCTACTAATGTGATGAATTCAAACGGAACCAGGGCGACCGGAACTCGCGTCTCCGGAAAAGTATATGATCAAGTTGTTGGGCAAGGGCAACAATGGATCGGTCGAGCCTACGTTGTAAATAACTGGTATATCACTGCTTATGAACCAATAAGAAATATTAGTGGCACCGTAATAGGAATACTTTATGTGGGCATTCTGGAACAAAAATATACTGACATCCGGAACCAAGCGGTGACAGCATTTTTGATTATCTCTATATTTGTTGTGCTATTTTCAATAGTTTTATCTTACTTACTATCGCGTAGTATATCAGTTCCGGTCCGTAAACTTGTTATAGCTTCTAAGGAATTAGCCAACGGAAATCTCGAGGTCAAAGTTGAGAGGACCTCCAACGATGAAATTGGGTTACTGGCTGATTCTTATAACGCCATGGCGCATGCATTGCTTGAACGTGATGAGCAGTTAAAGGAATTTACTCGAAAGAAATTCATGGAGTCCGAAAGATTGGCTTTAATTGGTCAGCTTGCTGCGAATGTAGCTCATGAACTGAATAATCCTATGCAAGGAATTGTCACCTATGCCCACTTACTTTTAGAAAGAAATTCTATTGATGAGCCGACAAGACAAACTCTTCAGAAAATGGTCGTCCAAGTTAATCGTAGCCGAGACATCATCCGTGGATTATTAGACTTTTCCAGGCAGAGGAAACCTGATAAAACACTATGCAATATTAATCAGTTGTTGAATGAATCGTTGTCCTTTTTGGAAAACCAGGCATTTATGCAAAATATTGAAATCATCACAAACCTCGATAATAATCTCCCATCGGTGGTCATAGATCCTTCTCAGGTTCAGAGAGTATTTATCAATATGATTGTAAATGCTGCAGAGGCAATGAATGGTAATGGTAAACTATCCATGAGCACCAGGAGTGATCCAAGCAAAGGATGCATAGAAATTGTCTTTTCCGATACTGGAACTGGAATTTCAGAGGAGAACCTCGAAAAAATATTTGATCCATTCTTTACCACGAAGGAAACCGGACATGGTGTTGGGTTAGGTTTGGCGATCAGTTATGGGATCATCAAAGAACACAAAGGATCGATTTCGATAGAGAGCGAGGTCGGAAAAGGGACAACGTTTACGGTGCGATTACCCATTACATTGGCAAAGAAGTGTGATGACCATGAATAATACGCCGAAGATAATTATTATTGATGATGAGGAAGTTGTTCTGGATTCCTGCACGCAGATCCTGCAAGGGAGAAATTACGACATTTATACTGCACCCGATGGAATGCAGGGATTAAAAATGGTTGAGGAGATCAAACCCGATCTGGTATTTGTTGACTTGAAAATGCCTGGAATACCTGGCCTTGAAGTTCTGGAAGACATATACAAACAGGATAATACGATCGTGACTGTGGTAATTACCGGCTATGCGACGGTGGATTCAGCCGTTGAAGCCATGAAAAAAGGAGCATACGACTTCCTTCCCAAGCCATTCACCCCGGATGAGTTTCGCCTGATTACCAAGCGTGGCATCGAACGAAGATTATTAATGCTTGAAGCAATTAATCTCAGAAGAGAAAAGGAGATGCTGCGGGAAAATTTCGCCGCCATCGTCTCTCATGAGCTGAAATCTCCCTTGAGTGCTATCCAGCAAAATTTGTATGTACTTTCGGCTGAGCTGGCTGATAAGATCAATGAGAGCCAAGCTGCCAAATTAGAACGCATGAAAATCCGTATTGATGATTTATTGAAGTTGATTAATTCATGGCTCAGAGTGTATTCTGTTGACATATCGAAAATAGAGGAAAACTTCGCACCGTTAGCGGTTCCAACGTTAATTTCCAAAGCGCTTGAAAGTGTTGAACCGACGGCAGTGCGAAAAAATATACAACTCGTTACTTCATTGGGTGAAGAGCTTTCCAGCATTGAAGGGGACGAAACCAGTCTGGTGGAAGCATTGGTTAACATTATTGGAAACGCGGTGAAGTATTCTTTCGCTGGAAGCCAGGTTACCATTAAGGCTGAAAATCATGATGGAATGGTCGATATTTCTATCTCTGATACGGGCGTGGGAATTCCTGAAGAAGAATTGCCCAATGTTTTTTCAGATTTTTTCCGTAGCAACAGTACCAAGGTTGATGAAAACAGTCACGGGATTGGATTGACAATCAGCCGTAAGATCATCGAAGCCCATCATGGAACGATCTTAGTGACAAGCAAGCCATCCACTGGCACAACTTTTACCATACGATTACCTGCGATGAAAGAGAAGGGTTAAATATGGACAAAACATCAGATCACTTGATCATAAACATGTGTAAAGGAGATATCCAATGACCGAGCAAAAAAGATTATTGATTATCGATGACGACCCAGATTTTGTGGAAGGAATAAAATCGATTCTTGATACAGCAGGTTATAGCGTTGATGTGGCTTATAACCCAAAGACCGGCCTCCAGGCCTTACAAGATAAGTCGTATGATTTATTACTTCTCGATATTATGATGGGTCGGGGTGCAGAGGGGATCATGATCGCCCGTAAGTTAAGGAAGGACACCAAACTCAGAGAAATGCCGGTTTTGATCATCACTGGCATTCGTGAACAGATGGCTTTCCTATTCCCAGGTGAACCCGTTCATCCGCGCTTCGTAGCCGTCGATGAGTTGGTGGAAAAGCCAGTAGAACCGAAATTATTACTGGAAAAAGTGAGCACCCTCATCGAAACCGCTGAAGCAAGAAAAACGAAACCGGGTTAGAAAGGATTTTTATGGCAACCAAACCAACCTTTAGCACTGAAGTTGCCAACCTCCTGCATGCCGCAGAAGGAAATCCACTTGAGACTTGCATCCAGTGTGGGACATGTTCAGGCTCCTGTCCGGTCGCCAAATACATGGACCAAACACCCCGGCGCATCATCGCAATGATTAATGCCGGCATGAAAGATGACGTACTCAAGACGAATACCTTCTGGTATTGCGCTTCATGTTACCAATGTACGGTGAGGTGCCCAAGTGGAATTGACATCGCCGAAGCCATGTATGCATTGAAACGATACACGATGTGGAATAATCAATACAAAGAGGGATTGATTGGTCCAACCTTCTCCGAGACTTTTGTGAAAACGATCGTGAGAAGTGGCCGTTCATATGAACCTCTCCTGGCTCCGACCTATATCTTCAGTTACGGCATTCGTGAATTCTTCAATGAAGCATTAAATGCAACGAACCTGATGCTTAAAGGGAGAATTCCCATTCTACCCCCAAGAATTAAACGTCTCGAGAATTTCAGGCGGATGATCGCACACATCATCCCGATTGGAGGGATAGAATGAAAGAATATGTATATTTCCCCGGATGCTCCCTGGAGAAAATAGCCTTGAGCTACCATCTCTCTGCACTTGAGACGACTGAAAAGTTAGGAGTTAGGCTGATTGAGTTAGAGGATTGGAACTGCTGCGGGGCTACGGCCTACTTTCATGTCGATGAGCTGCTAGCATACACCCTATCTGCTCGGAACCTGGCAATGGCAGAAAAAGTGGGAACTGAAGTTGTTGCACCATGCAGTGCATGTTACAAAAACATGTATTTCACAAACGCCCACCTAAATGAGGACCCGGAGCTGGCTGAATATATCAATGAAGCTTTGCAAGAAGATAATCTTACTTTCACAGGAAAGATGAAGGTAAGACATCTCCTCGAAGTGTTTGCAAATGATATCGGACCTGAAGAGGTTAAAAACAAAGTCACCCATCCCCTGGAAGGATTAAAGGTGGCGGCGTATTACGGCTGTCAAATTTTGCGTCCGAGAAAAGATCACGAGGATGTTGAGCAACCTCATTACTTTGAGGATTTAATGTCGGCGATCGGAGCTACCCCAGTGGATTTCCCTCTTAGATTAACCTGTTGTGGAGGTTCACTATTGCTTTCCAGCCGACCTGCAGCCTACTCAATGATTAACAATATCCTGCAAAATGCAGAGTATGAACAAGCCGATGTGATAGCAACAGCCTGCCCTCTGTGCCAGGTGAACCTGGAATGTTATCAACCACAAGTTAATCAGGACTTTGGTACCCAACATCACATTCCAGTAGTGTATTTTACCCAGCTTATCGGATTAGCTATGGGAATCCCACCGAAAAAATTAGGTTTTGGTAAAGAATTTCTCAGCCCGATGAAGGCGATTGAAGCGATTAAAAATATCCATAGTCAGGAGGAGGTCATATCACAATGAGTCGATATATTAGATTAACGACTTTCCTATTCGTAATAAATATCGCACAGTGCTCGAAGGAGTAAATATTATGACTGAAAAAATTGGAGTATATGTCTGTCATTGTGGTACAAACATCGCTGGCACTGTGGATGTGGAAGGTGTCGCCAAGTGGGCAGCAGAAAAACTTCAACACAGTGGTGTAGTGGTGGCACGAGACTATAAATTCATGTGCTCAAGCCTGGGCCAGGAGTTAATCGAGAAAGATATCAAAGAACTTGGATTAACTCGGGTTGTTGTGGCTGCCTGCTCACCGCACCTGCACGAAAGGACATTCCGCACTGCTTGTAAAAATGCAGGACTGAACCCATATCTATGTGAACTGGTATCAATCCGCGAACAGGTGTCTTGGGTGCATACCGATAAAGTGGCTGCCACCGAGAAATCCAAAGCCATTATCTCCGGTGGTGTCGAGAGAGTTATTTGGCACGAGCCACTTGAACCCCTACTCGTTCCGATTAATCCTAATACTCTGATTGTTGGCGGGGGTATCGCAGGAATCCAGGCCGCCCTAGAAATAGCCGATGCTGGTTACCATGTGTATATGGTTGAGCGTGAGCCCTCCATCGGCGGGCACATGGCCCAATTCGATAAAACCTTCCCCACCCTGGATTGCTCGGCATGCATCCTGACTCCTAAGATGGTGGATGTTGGCAACCACCCGAACATCACCTTAATGACCTGGGCAGAAGTAACCGATGTAGAAGGTTATGTGGGTAATTTCCAGGTCACCATCCGTCAAAAACCTCGTTATGTCATTACAGAATTATGCACAGGGTGTGGCATCTGCCAGGAAAAATGCCCCAAGAAAGTGATCGATGACGTCTTTGAAGCAGGTCTGGCTAAGCGTAAGGCGATTTACACACCTTTCCCCCAGGCAGTGCCCAATTTTCCTGTGCTAGATAAGGAAAATTGCACTTATTTCCTGAAGGGAACCTGCAAAGCTTGCGAAAAATTCTGCCCTACTGGAGCGATAGACTTTACCCAGGAGGAAGAATATTTAAAGGTGGATGTAGGTCAAATCATCTTGGCCACCGGTTATGATACATTCGACCCACACCGCATGCCTCAATATGGTTATGGTCAATTAGCGAATGTCTTCACCAGCCTGGAGTTCGAACGGCTGTCAAACGCGGCTGGTCCAACCGGTGGGAAAATCGTGTTGCGAGATGGGGTAACTGAGCCAAAATCTGTCGCCATTGTTCACTGCGTAGGAAGTCGTGACCAGAACTACAATGCATATTGCTCAGCCATCTGCTGCATGCAGAGTCTGAAATTCGCCCATCTGGTGCATGAAAAAACCGAGGCAGAAGTCTATAACTGCTATATCGATATCCGGACGCCTGCCAAGGGATATGAAGAGTTCTACCAGCGACTCCTTGAAGAAGGCACTCATTTTATACGGGGCAAGGTGGCAGAAGTCACCAATGCACCGAGAATACCTGAAGAAGAAGGAAAACTGGTAGTTCAAGTGGAAGACACGCTAATCGGTAAACAACGGCGCATCCCGGTGGATATGGTCATCCTGTCGACCGGCTTGGAACCACGTCATGATGCCAAAGAGGTTGCTCGCTTATTCGGTATCTCATGCAGTGCCGATGGCTGGTATACTGAGCGCCATCCGAAGCTGGATCCAGTAGCAACCATGACTGATGGGGTTTACATTGCCGGTGTAGTGCAAGGACCTAAAGATATCCCAGCCTGTGTGGTTCAAGGTGCTTCAGCTGCCGCCAGGGCGATGGGTAAGATCCAGCAAAAAGAGGTGGCCATGGAGCCTGTACGGGCTTCCATCAACGAGGATCAATGCTCTGGATGTCGGATTTGCAACGACCTGTGCCCATTCAACGCCATCCTGTACCATGAAGACAAAATGGTGTCCGAAGTCAACCCAGCCCTATGCCAGGGTTGTGGAACCTGTGTGGCAGCGTGCCCGGCAGGAGCAATAAGCGGTACGGGCTTCAGCAACCAGCAAATCCTGGCCCAAATTGATGGGCTTTTACTGCTCAACATTAAACAGCTGGAAGAAGTGCCAGCGTAAGGAGAAGAACAATATGAGTGAGCAAACAGATAATAATCGACCCTTTGAACCGGTAATCATTGGCTTCACCTGTAACTGGTGCAGCTATCGTGCAGCAGATATGGCGGGCACAGCCAGGATGAAATACGCCCCGAATATCCGCCTGATCCGCCTGATGTGTTCCGGTCGTCTTGACCCGACTTTTGTGCTCAAAGCATTCGCAGGTGGGGCAGATGGGGTGATGATCACCGGTTGCCATCCGGGTGATTGCCATTACGTTGAACAAAACTATAAGGCCTTGCGCCGGTACATTTTATTACGCAAGACCCTGGTACAAATGGGGCTAGAACCCGGACGACTTAAATTACTGTGGGCCAGCGCAGCTGAAGGCGCTATCTTCACTGAAGAAGTCAACAAATTTGTTGAACAGGTTCGGGCCTTAGGTCCTCTTAAATGGCCTACCAGCGGAAGAGTTGAGGAGATGTTCGCCATCCCTGAACATATGATGATGCAGGAGGTATCAGCATGAGCACCAATGGAAAACCGAAATTCGCCATGTACTGGGCTGCCTCATGTGGGGGATGCGAAATTGCGGTACTCAATATTCACGAGAAGATCCTGGATGTTGATGCCAATTTCGAAGTTGTCTTCTGGCCTGTAGCCATGGATGCCAAGTATAAAGATGTAGAGGCAATGGAAGACGGCTCTATCCTACTGACTCTGTTCAACGGTGCTATCCGCAACGATGAGAACGAGCATATTGCCAAACTTTTACGTCGTAAGTCCAAAATCCTGGTAGCATTTGGTTCATGTGCCAATGAAGGTTGTATGCCAGCTTTGGCAAACCTAAGCAGTGTCAGAGACATGGTGGATACTGTTTTCACTACCATCTCAACCGACAACCCATCTAACATCCGCCCACAACCGTATTATACCGTCCCAGAAGGTGAACTCCATATTCCTACACTGTATCCTATCGTGCGTACGCTGGATCAGGTGGTACCGGTCGATTACTATATGCCCGGTTGCCCACCGGAATCGCATCAAATTTCAGCAGTGATGGACCTGGTCATTCAGGTCGTACAAGGCAAAGCACAGCTTCCTCCTTCTGGCTCAGTGATTGGGGCGGGAGGCTCAACTGTGTGTGATGAATGCACACGTAAACGAAATGTCAAGAAGATCAAGAAGTTTGAACGCATACAGAATGTCATGATCGACCCTGAGATCTGCATCCTCGAGCAAGGAGTCTTATGCAGTGGACCGGCAACCCGCAGTGGTTGCAAAGCCTTATGTCCAGCCGCAGGTTCACCCTGTATCGGCTGTTACGGACCTGCAGAAGGCGCGTTGGATTATGGCGCTCGTTTAATGAGTGCAATAGCATCAGTTGTTGACAGTAATGACCCAGCTGAGATTGAACAAATTTTTGAAGGCATTCCTGACCCAGCAGGTCAATTCTATCGCTTCAATCTGGCAGGATCACTCCTGCGCGCCAGTAAATCTGGCTGGAATAGTAAGAAGGAGGATTAGTTCATGCAAAGAATATCAATCGACCCTATCACGCGTTTGGAAGGTCATGGCAAGATCGATATATTCCTGGATGAGGAAGGAAATTTCGCCAACTCCTACTTTCAAATACCTGAATTACGCGGTTTTGAACGCTTCTGCGTTGGCCGTCAGGTTGAAGAGATTCCAATTTTAACCAATCGGATTTGTGGTGTGTGTCCAGAAGCTCATCACACAGCCGGTGCCAAAGCTGTTGATGCAGTCTACCATGTGGATCCACCTCGCACAGCTAAATTGCTGCGTGAACTGCTCTACATGGCTTTTTTCTGCGCAGATCATACTACTCATTTCTATGCATTAGCTGGTCCTGACTATGTCATGGGACCTACAGCACCTGTTGCAGAACGCAATATCTTGGGTGTCATTCATAAAGTTGGGTTGGAGATCGGTGGTAAAGTCATCCAGATGCGGAAATATGGTCATAACGTTATTGAGATGATCGGCGGTCGGAAAGTACACCCTTGTACATTCATTCCAGGTGGTCTAACTAAGGGTATCACCGAAGAGCAACGCAAGGAAATCGAGGGGATGGGACATTGGGCTGTCGAATTTGGCCAATTTAGCCTGCAACTACTCAATGATATTGTATTGGGTAACAAAGAGTATGTTGACCTGATCCTGGGTGACATCTATACTCACCGCACCCATTATATAGGGATGGTTGACGAGAATAACAAAGTCAACTTCTACGATGGAAAGATTAGTGTCGTCGATCCAGAAGGCACAAGATTAGGAAAGTACGCTCCTAATGAATATACCGATTGGATCGCCGAGCATGTTGAGCCCTGGACATACCTGAAATTCCCCTATTTGAAAAAAGTTGGTTGGAAGGGCTTTGTGGATGGCAAAGATTCCGGTGTCTATATGGCCACACCGCTTTCTCGCTTGAATGCTTCAGACGGTATGGCAACACCAAGGGCTCAAGAAGAATACGAGAGATTTTACAGCACTTTAGGTGGAAAACCGGTGCACCAACGCCTGGCTATCAATTGGGCACGTTTGATCGAGTTACTCTACGCGGCGGAACGCTGGGTGGAGCTGGCGACTGACCCTGAGATCACAAGTGACAACTTCCGTACCATCCCCACTGAAAAACCAACCGAAGGTGTGGGTATTGTGGAAGCACCGCGTGGCACACTCACTCATCATTACATAACGGATGAACGAGGCATTGCGACGAAAGTTAACCTGATCGTAGGTACCACGAATAACTATGCCTCGCTGCAAATGTCCACGAAAAAAGCAGCCCAGAATCTAATCAAGAAAGGTACCCCAATCACAGAAGGATTGCTGAATATGGTGGAGATGGCCTTCCGGGCATACGACCCGTGCTTGGGATGTGCTACTCATAGCCTACCTGGTCAAATGCCATTGGAAGTCAAAATCCATGACACCCAAGGCAATATAGTCCAGGTGTTAAAACAGTATTGTTAAGGTTTACATTTTCTGGCTGGTCTGCAGGATAAAAAGAAAGACCAGCCAGAAATTAATGATTATAAATACAGTGAAAACGATAGTAATAGGCCTGGGTAATCCCATTCTAGGCGATGATGGTGTGGGGTGGCAGATTGCGAGACAAGTCCAACAGCGAAGTGAATTTCCACCTGATATTGACGTTGATTGTCTTTCTGTTGGTGGGATTAGCCTGATGGAGCGATTAATCGGCTACGAACGAGCGATAATAATCGATGCTTTTAACACCCATAAAAATCCAATTGGTACCCTCCTTTGCTTCTCCCTTGATGAACTACCCGACCGTGCGCTCGGGCATATGTGTTCAGCACACGATACCACGCTCCAAAATGCGCTTATAATTGGTAAGGATTTAGGGGCTCAATTACCTGAAGAGATCACCATAGTCGCAGTAGAAGCGAATGATGTGTATGATTTTTCAGAGCAGCTTACCCCAGCTGTCGCTGCTGCAGTTCCGGCTGCAGTCCAAACCATAATTGATTTAATAGGAGGATAAGATATGATTTCTTCCGAGTTGTTAAAGCGATATTCTTTTTTTGGCGGATTATCAGATAAACAACTACAAACTTTGTCTATGATCACCGAAGAAAAAACCATTGAGTCAGGGACCACAATATTTGAAGAATGTGGTAGTTCGGAAAATATCTACCTGCTCATGGAGGGAAATGTTGATCTGTCGTATCTTGCTATTGATGAAATGCATAGTTATACCAAACCACCCAAGGAATTTTTTGCTGGTAGCATTAACCCTGGTGAAATTTTCGGGATAAGTGCTCTGATTGAGCCTTATGCCAATAATACTACAGCCAGGACATCTCAACAATCACGTGTCATCATAATTGATGCCATAGAATTGAGAAAATTACTAGAAGAGGATTTACAATTAGCTTATAATTTGACACGGCAAACCGTTAAGGTTTTGATGGAACGATTGATTGATCTCCGTGTCCAAGTAGCAGCAAGCCAATCTTAACATAGCTTCAACAGAAGCGGTATCGCCTGAACAAATACATCAGCGATGGCTCTCGCTTCAATGCCAGTTGTGTTCGTTTTAGATGGATACGGTATATAAAACCGCATCACCCAGGAGCTTAGTCCATGGTAACAAAAGAAGATTTAATTTACCGACAGGTATTCACTCTCAAAGATGGGGCAAGGATCTTACTTCGCCCCCTAACCCAGGATGATCGTCAGGCATTGATTGATCTATTTGCGCCGGTATCTGCGGAAGATTTACGCTATATGCGTCACAATGTAAAAGACATCCAAATTATCAGCCAGTGGGTGGATAACCTGGACTATACCAAAGTGTTCCCCCTGGTGGCTGTATTTGGCAGCCGGATCGTTGGTCTGGCATCGTTACACCTCAACCAGGGACCTTCGCGTCACCGGGCGGAGGTACGGATTTTCTTACCGAAGGATTTCCGACACCGCGGAGTGGGCAGCAGGTTATTACAAGGTCTGATCGAATTAGCAAAGCGCCATAATCTATATATGATTGAAGCACAGATTCCAAGCGACCAGACTCCTATCATTCGTTCGTTTCAAAACCTTGGATTTGAGCCAAAAATAACATTTGACGATTACTTTATGCTCCCAGACGGTGATTTACGCGATGTGACGCATTTGATTCTGCGTTTACGAGCAAGCGATGATCAATTCTGAATTGATATATCAGGATATTCATGACATTCGTTACTGGAGGATGCCTTATTAAAAGTACCATACGATTAGCCATCATTATAAGATAATTATCTTATCAATGCCTTTGGAGGAACCCATGAAAAAAGTGACATACGAGACCCCCTCTCTTTATGGGGATCACCATGTAATCGAAGTACGACGTATCTTATTAGAGTTACCCGGTGTAGTGGATGTTTATGCCAGTAGCGCCTTTCAGGTCGTCGAGGTGACATACGATCCTGAAAAAATTAATGATCTAGAAATTGCAATGAAATTAGATGAAGCTGGTTATTTGGGTGAGTGGACCGTGCCGATCGAAGCAGGAGCAACCGCTTACCATGCTGCCGCAGGTTTAAAGCCATATTTCCGTCATACTGCGGCATATGAACAAACTCGCTTAACAGTTAGTTTTGCGCAAAACGTAGCCTACCTGGGGCGCCC
>JBAQFX010000395.1:0-1971 GCA_049287485.1 Anaerolineales bacterium | reverse complement strand
AAGAATGACTGCCATCCACAAGAGAAAAATGCTCACTGAGTGATAACCCAGGGATCAATCCTTCCTCTATTCTGGCTGCAGGCAAGTAACCCACGCCCTTCTGGCGGTAATTAAGATACGTCTTGCCCTTCATAGCTTCGTTATTAATGGAAATTTCGCCACCAACAGGATTTACCAGGCCAGTACAAGCGCGTAAAAATAATGTCTGCCCACTTCCTTCCATCCCCGCAACCCCGATAACCTCTCCTGTGAAAACTTTGATATTGATATGTTTAATTTGAAGGCGATAGTCCTCCAGGCTGACATCACGCATTTCAAGCACCGGCTCACCTGGAGAGATTTTCTGCCGTTGATCTTTCAACACTGGCTTGCCAAACATCATTGAGATCAGTAAATCATTATCAAAAGGTGGCTCCAGTTCACCCACTAGCTCTCCTGCGCGCAAGACAGCCACTCGATCACAAAGCTCACCAACTTCTTCAAGCTTGTGAGAAACAAAAATAATGGTTTTACCTTCAGAGGCCAGCTTATGAAGAGTGGCAAAAAGCTTCTTCTTTTGGGGGGTACTGATTCCAGTGGTAGGTTCGTCCAGAATTAAAACTTCAGCCCCTAGCCACAACAATCGTAAAATTTCCAGCTGTTGGCGCTCACCAACGGTCAAGGCGTCCACATAATTTTCCGGGTCAATATCGAAGTCGAATTCTTTTCTCCTGGATAAAAATTCTCTTTTTATGTGGTTTCGATCCAGAAAAATGCCTCCTTTAGCACCCATCATGAAATTATCCAACACTTGCATAGGAGGGAAATCTAATGGATCCTGGTGGAGCATACCAATTCCGTGCGACATGGCATCGGCAGGAGAAAGGATCACAACCTTTTGATCGTCCAGGAATATTTCACCTCGATCTTCTTGATAGAAGCCGGAAAGGATTTTCATTAACGTACTCTTACCGGCTCCATTTTCCCCCAGGATTCCCTGGATTTTACCCGAATAAAAAGTCATATTGAGTCCTTTATTGGCATAAACTGGACCAAATGACTTATGAATGTCTCGAAGCTCAACTTTCATATCCAGATTATTATATAAAAGCCATTCACTAATATATGTTCAGGGGCGCCGGGGAGGGATCTGACCATAAAGGATCTATGATTCTTCCCCAGCGCCATTCATAAAACCTAGAAATGATTCAGGTTTTCTATCCTTATATCCTGAATAAGAAACCTTCGATTATTGGCTTTTACCCAGCATACCCTCCAGCAATTGGGGCGCATACCAGATCTGCTGATCGGTGGCAACCTCGCCTGCCTTCAGGTAAACCGTACCATCTTGCAGGTTGATTGGTCCGGTCCATAGGTTCAGACCTCCAGCCAGATCAGATACGAATTTTTCTACCGTGGTTTTGTTTTCAGCCGTTAAAGCCTGACCATAAGTGAAGCCAACCCCTCCAGAATCGGGGCTATTGAAATTCGCCCAATCCGGTGGGTTCCACTCGAAATGCGGCGTCCATGTGCCTGCCGCTATCTCTTGCATATTTTTGAGTAAAGCAGGTCCCCAATTGAAATACGGGACGCCCAGGCAAACCGATGGAGCTTGATCACAAGCTTTGTTGTAATCATAAGCAATGGCATATACGGTCTTGCCTGAACCGGTCATTTTCTTAGCTTCGACCAGAGCTTCTGTGGTATCGATACCCGATATAACGATGTCATAACCAGAGTTAAAGAAATCATCAGCAACCTGAGTGGGGTCTAAGGTCTGGCCAGGTATATTAAACCAGTTCCCAATCCAGGTCACACTGACGGTCAAATCGCTGGCATTTTTCCCCAAGACCTGAGTCCAACAATATTTAGCACCCAAGAAAACCGAATCTGCCAGGCGTCGGGTCTCGTCGTTGATCAGCGGACCCAAGTAGCCAATCTTACCCGTTTGGGTGGTCAGAGCAGCAGCGCAACCAGCAACCTGTTTCATGT
>JBAQFX010000394.1:0-8117 GCA_049287485.1 Anaerolineales bacterium | reverse complement strand
CTTTGACCAATGCAGGCACATCTGCGTCATTAATTTCTGATTTTCGGTGAGATATATGTGAGCTGAAAAAGAAAAGGCCTTCGTGATCATCAATCTTCAATCACCCCGTTAGGTTAATGCGTGTTATCCAAAGCTTGTCGTGAGATAGGTTTGTGCCAGATTCGATGCCACGGTCTCTCGTATGGGGCGCCTTGATCTACTAACATGGTGAACATGGCTCTGTCCATGAAAAGTTCAAAGAGTGCCTCGTTTTTCGCTACATCAATGCCCGTTTTGGTTATGATAGCCTGGCGAATCAATGGATCTCGGATTAATTTTGCAGTTCCAGAAAGATAGAATTCTTTACCCTCCACGTTTTTTGGGGGTGGAAAGGCTTGCAAGGCATACCTTCCATCGCGAAGGAATAAAAAATCGCCGTTAACCGGCGATTTTGTTATGACTCAATCAAAAATGAACAAATTTTTAAGTTCGGCGTGTGCGCACCCTCAAGGCGAAAGCTGCCAGCGCATACATGATAGCCGCCAGGATGAGACAAGCCAGGATGCTGGTGGCAATAGCCGATCCATCCCATCCGGTATTGAGCAGTGCACGCATGGCTTCCAAGACGTATGTTATAGGATTGACCTTGGCAGCTACCTCCAGCCACCCTGAAAGTAACGACATGGGCACAAAGGTAGGTGCAAGGAAGGTCAGCGGGAAGAACAGGAAGGAAGCACCCTGCGTTGCAGCTGCACTTCCGCTTCCCAGCGCGGCAGATACGGTGAAACCTGCAAAGCCTAACCCAAGCAATACCCCCAACCCGATGACTACCAGCAGGCCTAAGATTCCGGTGGCAGGCTGTAGGCCCAGCAACAAACCCACCGCTACCACGATGGTGGCCTGGATCCCCAGGATTACCGCCCCAGCCAGTATGGGGGCAAGCAGTAATGCCGCCCGTCGTACAGGGGTCAGGAGCAGTTTATCAAAATAACCCCGCTCAATATCGCGTACCAGGTTCTGGGCAGCAATCCCGGAGCCGGAAAGAGATCCGCTCACGATGGAGAGTGGCAGAATAAAGCCCAGGTAACTGCCTCCAATGCCAGGGATGAAATCGGCGGCCTTCCCCAATGTTGACTGGTAAATGACCAGGAAGAATATACTGATGGCTACCGGTGGCAGCAGGGCTTCCGGTGTACGCATCAGGGTCGTCAGGGAACGCACGACCAGCAGGAAAATGTTCACAGGGAGTGAAAGGGCATTGTTTTTTGTAGTTGATGGCTGGGATACAGCATTGATTTTGGTGTCCATTGTTTAATTCACCTCCGCCTGTCTTTGAGAACGGGCTGATTGGGATGGGGTGGCCTCAGAAGCCACCAGGCGCTGTCCGGTAACCTGCAGGAAAACGTCGTCGAGGGTCGGTTGCGTCAGGGTGAGAGAGATGGGTGGTAAGCCCGCATTTTGAAGGGTGTTGATTACCGATGGGATGGAACCAGCTGCCTGGCTCAGATAAAGCCTGACCGTATCGCGATCCAATTGGATACGGTTTCCCATTTGCTCAAGAGCCAATTGGCCTTTTTGGGCAATTTCTGGCGTTTCAAAAACCAGATTGATCGATTCTTCACCCATGAGTGCCTTAAGTTTGGCCGGAGAGCCCTCGGTGGCAATCTTTCCATCAACGATGATAGCCACCGTATCGGCCAGCTCGTCGGCTTCTTCCAAATATTGGGTGGTAAGAAAGATGGTGATGCCCATTTCACGGTTCAGGCGCCTGACTTCCCGCCAGACATCACGTCGGCTGGCTGGATCTAGCCCGGTGGTGGGTTCATCGAGGAATAATATCTTCGGCTGGTGAACCAGCGCCATGGCTAAATCGAGACGCCGGCGCATCCCGCCACTATAGGTGCCCACCCTGCGGTTAGCAGCATCTGACAATTGCACCAACTCAAGTAACTCATGTGCACGAGCTATCGCATCAGACTTGCTTGCGCCAAACAATCGTCCTTGAAGGACAAGCAGTTCCATGGATTTCATCAATGGATCGATACCGATATCTTGCAAGGCTACGCCGGCGACACGTCGTACTTCAGACGCCTGACTGACGACGTCAAAACCTCCAACGTTGGCTCGGCCAGAGGTAGGCAGAGCAAGAGTGGTTAGAATTTTAATAGTGGTACTTTTCCCGGCGCCATTTGGACCAAGAAAGCCAAATATTTTCCCGTCTTCAACTCGGAAATTTATCCCTTTAATGGCTTCAACCTTGCCGGGGTAGGTTTTGACCAAATCTTCAACAACTATCTCATGATCGTTCATTTCTTCTCCCTCGTGGATCAAACCATGGTGATTAAGGCTGACCCGTTTTATTCAATGAGATAATTATAATCGATAATGTCTACAAAATCAATACAATATATATACAAATTGTATACAATTTAGATTAGAAAATACTTATTTTAGGGTTTATTTATAGACAAGAGTCTCGGCTGTATATAAGTGAAAGAAAGGAAACAGGTAATGGCTATCCGGGGCAAGGGAAATGCTTGCTAGTGCGAGCATTTCCCGGAGGGTGAGATATATAAAATATACGCTGGACTACAAGCGCTTCCCGGTTGAATCCCCATCTTTGGTTTTAAAGGCAATGGTCGGCAGTTGAGCTTCGGTTGTTCGTGAAGGCGGCTCACGGCTGACAAAGAAAATTGGAGCAGGGATTTCAGGTCGGGCTGTGGCAGTGGCAATCCGCGTAGCAGCCTCGGTGGTGGCAGCCAGGCTTCCAGCCTTGCTCAGGTAGATGAACCAATACATTAACCCCACCATGACGACACCACCAATAATATTCCCAATCGTGACCGGCACCAGGTTCACCAGGAAGAAGTTGTTCCAGGTGAGGTGAGTAAAGTCTGCCGGGGTTTTCTTGATCGCCTCAAAGAAGGCTGGCGTCCCCAATTGCTTGATGAACAAAGCAACGGGGATGAAATACATGTTAGCAATGCTGTGCTCAAAACCCGCGGCAACAAAGGCTGAGATGGGAGGAATAATGGCCAGGATCTTGTCAATGGTACTGCGGGCACTATAACACATCCAGACAGCCATGCAGACCAGGGCATTGCAAAATATTCCCAGGACCATAGCCTGGATGAACCCAAGACTCGTCTTGGCTTCGCCGGTATTCAAAGCTACCAAACCAATTGAACCGCCCCCAAAGGTGTACTGGCGGGATAAAACCATCAGGTAGGCAGTCAGCACCGCACCAATAAAATTGCCCAGGTAGACAATCCCCCAGTTGCGCAGCAAAGCCCCGAGGGAAATCCGCCGGTTGGCGAAGGCAATGATGACCAGGCTGTTGCCGGTGAACAGCTCAGAACCTGAAACTACCACCAGGATCAGGCCCAGGGTGAAGGCCACCCCAGCCAACAAGCGGGTAATGCCATAGGGCAGGGTTGAACCTCCCGCGCTCACCGTGGTGGCAAAGACGGCACCCATGGCAATAAAAGCGCCTGCCAGGATGGCGAGCAGGAACATACGCAAGATGTCCAATCCGGTTTTCTTGACTCCTGTTTCAGCAGCTTTAACTGCCATCTCGGCCGGTAGAAGGGCATCGAACGATACTTCCTTGGCAGGTTGTTTGCCATCTTTGGGTGAATGAGTAGATGTCGTAAACATAGTAATCTCCTCAGGCCATGGTCGTTATATCAGTATCAATAGCGAAAATATGATCGTATCGCTCGTCTATCGGTGAGGCGACAGGAAGCTCAGGCTGGATTACCTTCAGTAATCCCTGGCACATGGCGTTGAGTCCAACGTGAGCCAGCTCTGATTGTGGCAAACCTGTTTGCCCGGCGGTCTTGTCAAATGGACAGTCACAAATGATAAAACGTAACTCAGGTCCAATCTGGTGAATGGTGAAATTTCCCTTTAATGTCTCCAGAACACATTCCAGGGCACAAATTCCCGGGTTAGGAAAGCCATCCATAAAGATGTGATCCAACATGTATATAGCCACAGCCTGTCCCAAACCACTACCGAAACTTTCCATAATGGCATATGCCTGGTTTTCTTCATAACTTGTCTGGCATAGCATGGCGTATTCCAGGAAAATCTCAGACAATGAAATAGCGGTTTCTTCTCCAGCACCAGTTAACTCCCCCCAAATCTGGAAGCCGTGCAATAGATCATCCCGGACATAAACGTCCCTTTGACCCATTTCGTTGTAGTACATGTCGCTGCTGGCTATGGGGTAGCGACAGATCAGTGTAGCTTTCGTTCGAATTGATGGTTGCATGATACCTTCCCTCCATATTTATTAATTGATCTTTATGCGCAGAAGCTGAAGATCGCGCAATAATTCACTATTAAATTTATAATGGATGAGGATAACAACCGCAAGCACCGACTGGTCACAAAGTGGTTACGATTTTTTCCCCCGTTATAGGTTGTTACATGCGCGTGACTGGTCTTTTTTATTCCTTGGGGATATTCAGCACATAGCCGGCATTAGGTATGGTTTCAATCAGTGAAGGTGCACCAGCTTCTGTATCCAGTTTGTTACGCAAACGATACACTAATTGCTTAAGCATTTCATTGGTGGCGCCCTCTGGTCCCCAGACGCGCATAATCAGGCTGTCGTTATTGAGCACACGATTGGGATTCTGCATCAAAGCACGAAACAGGCGTGTCTCCAGGTGCGTCAGGCGGACTGGTCCAGCATCGCCAATCTGAACCTCTCTCCTTTCAGCGTCAAAAGAAAGTGGACCTGCCTTAAGTATTTCCTGGGGCTCTTTCACTGCTCGGCGAAGCAATGCACGGATGCGCGCAATGAGCTGGCGTGGGCTGAATGGCTTGATGATATATTCATCAGCTCCGGCTTCCAATGCTGCGATGACATTATCGTCCGTATCGCGTACTGTAAGCATAATGATGGGTACATCCGATTCGTTACGAATGCGTGTGCACACCTCCAGCCCGTCCAGGCGTGGTAATCCCCAATCCAGCACGATTAAGTCAGGACTTTCCTTGGAAAACTGTTCCAGGGCGCTCAAGCCATCATGCGCATTGGTTACTTCAAAACCTGCTCGGCGGATGGCAAACGCCAGCACATCCGATAATGCCAGGTCATCATCAACGACAAGTATCTTGGTCATAGGTTCTCTTTCTCCTCTGGAGGATTTATCGGGATGGTAAACCAGACTTTAGCGCCTCCCCTGGGGAGGTTCTCTGCACCAACCTGCCCGCCATGCATTTCGACAATCGATTTGACCACCGAAAGGCCCAAACCGATCCCATATTGGGTGTCATGTGATTGATTACCGGTAACAAAACGTTTGAACAGGTCGGCATAACGTTCCATGGGTAGCCCAGGACCACTATCAAGTACAGCAATCTTCACCCATTCGGAATCCAGGATGATATTCAGCTCAATCTTACCACCCATCGGGCTAAACTTGCTGGCATTAGACAGTAAATTGACCAGCACCTGGGTCAGACGGTTGGCATCTGCCCACAAGGTAGGAATATTATCAGGCATAGAGGTTACCAGATGCTGATCCCGGCGGGTTATCAAGGGAGACATCAAGCTGGTTGCTTCCTGGACAACATCTTGAAAGCTGATTGGTCGTCGATGGATCTGAAAGCAACCGGCTTCTATGGTGGTACTTTCCAGCAGGTTCCCGACCAAAGTCTGTAGATGCAATGTACTTAAGCGGATGGTTTCCAGCAAAGCGTTCAGCTCATCTGGAGTCAGGCCCGTGGCATTTTCAACCAGTAGCTCTGTTGTGGCAGCAATCCCCGCCAGGGGGGTACGGAATTCATGGGCAACATTGGCCAAAAAGTTGTAACGCAAGCGATTAACTGCTTCCTCTTCGGTTACGTCTCGAATAACGATCACTCGCTCAGATCCATAACCTGTGAGAGGATTCTGGTCTACGGGAGATATCGCCACGTACAGAAGTAGCGGTTTACCATGTGCGTCGAGCACGTTTAAGCGCTGCGTTATCGGACCATCGGCGGGTTTTTGTAATAATTCTCCAACGGAAACCGTCTCACCTGGGGCCGGTGGGAATATATGAGTGTAATGCAGGCGCTCCACATCATAACTTTTATAGCCTAAGATTTCTTCAGCATCAGGATTAAAATATGTAATGCGGTCATTTTCATCTAGAGCAATGACCCCTTTTGGCATTAGGGATAATAATCGCTCAGCGTGTTTCATCTCGCTCTGGGTGACCGACAGCATATAGCGTAATTGCCTGCGCGCCAGCTCAAAATGGCGACTGAGCTGGTTGATCTCCGGTATTCCACTTTCGATTGGAGTGGAAACATCCAGATTGCCCTGACTGAATTGATCGGCCGTTTTACTCAATTGCAACAATGGATACGTAATCAATCGGGCTTGCCGTGCTACCAGGAACGAGCCAATCAACATCACGATCAGGCTAAAGCTGGCCGAAATGAGGAGGGTATTCACCATCCCCTGCCGGATAGCGTTCCCGGGCAACGCAACCTCACTTAATGCCACAACATTTCCCTGCGTATCTTGTAGAGGCATCAAGCCAACATAATAGGTTTGATCTAGAGCAGCCCCCATGGTGCAACATGCCTTGCCAGTCTTTTCAACGCTTAAGGCAGATTGGGGGTCAAGCGACCAATCTGGAGCGACTGGCAGGCTGGTGGCCACTCGCTTACCATTGACAATCAGACTTTGCGCCAGGCCGGTTTGACTTTCCAGGGTGACCATGTAGTCTGTTTTTAGCTCACGCGCCACCAGCACCCACCCCAGGACGGGATTATTAGCCTCTCTGGATTGAATCTGGCTGATGCCAACGATGAACAACTTGCCAGAGTCTCCTACAATGGCAAAATCTGCAAAATAAGGTTCGTGTCCAGCCAGGAATGTTTGTGGGTCAGGCAATCCAGGCAATGGATCACCTTCTTGCAGTTCAGGTGTGATCACCTGGATGATATCCAGGTTTCCACTCTCCTGTTTGAGTGAATCCAGATAAGGCCCCATTGAGGCTAGATCAGCCTGTTGGATCAGGTTATACAGGGTTGGTCGCCCGGCGATCAATCCAGACAGTTTCTTCAGGCGGGTAATTTCCGCGTTATAAAGCCCCTGGGTGGCAGACTGGGCATCCTGCACCCGCAACCATACCTGGTTCTCCAGCGCTCGCCACATGGCATAGTTCGTTGGTATGCCGATAAAAACGATGATGGCAATCACCACCAACACCAGGTTCAGGATGAGCCGTTGAGACAGGTTCAAATTTCGAAAGCGTTGGCGGATATCGGTTACAAAACCATGCATGTTGGGCGTTAATCCCGGTTGGTACAGTGGAGGAAACTAGCTGGATAAGTTAATTTTAACACAAGTGATTATGTCTTGATAACTATGCTTACACGTTGTCTACATTGGGACCATTTTTTGTTCAACAGATGCCAAAAAAACTCGTCCCTTACCGTGTTCTATTAGATTTTGCTGAAGGAGTATCAATGCGGACTCTTATGGGATCTATCATCAACGTATGTGGACACTCAACCAGTCTACCCATCAAAATAGATTGGGTTTGAGATCAAGGCAGGCAACAGGGGCAAGCCAGGTAAAAAGCTCCTCAAAACCTCTATAAAGGCAAACCCAGGGGCTTCCATCGGATACACCCCGCACAATTCCCCATCCTTTTCGGCTGTAAACACCGAGGTATTCCCGCGGGGGGTCACCACCTGCACCACATCTCCTGCCACCAGACCACTGACCTTATACTCAACCTGTTTTACTTTAGAAAAATCTACGCTATCTCCCAGCATGGCCTCTCCGGCACTCATTTCCAACATGGGGCCATTGACACTGTAAGTGAGATAGGCATGCCCAAGCTTCAGGGCATAAAGGATATCGGCTGGACTGGCAGACATGGCGTAGACACAGACGGTTGGACCTCCAGGAAAGAGCAGCAGAGAGTCGCGGTGATAATCACTCCCGCCACAAATGGGTACCTTTTTCCCAGACATAAGCATGTTTTGCCACAATCCAATCGCCTGAAGGTTGGAGCCGCGCATCGGGCCATTCCAGATTTCGAGACAATCGAAAGGAAGTGAGTTTATATCAAATATAAATGGGCAAACAGGGTCACAAGGATGATTGATGGTAATTAAGG
>JBAQFX010000393.1:0-1504 GCA_049287485.1 Anaerolineales bacterium | reverse complement strand
GAATTGGGCTTTTCATTTCGAACTTAAATCTGTATATTCTATGATATAAAGAATAATAACGGCAAGTTACCAGATATTAGCATGCCTATCAGCAACTTGCGTCAGCACTTTATCCAATAGACGGCCTGTCTGGTCAATGTCATACGTCATCGCTACCTGTCCGAACTCTTGTGAAACCGCTAAGCTGCCTCCACACCATGATTCGATCATATTGGAAAGTGCCTTAGCAATGGATAGGGGGTCGTCCGGAGGAATTACAGGACACCCCAACCGCCGCAATAGATCTGCGGATGCGCCATCCTGTGGCGTCAGGCCCAAAATGGGTTTTTTGAACATCAAATAGTCCACCAGCTTACTGGGCAAGAAAGGGCTGGGTGTGGAGCTAGGGGCGTCGATTACGAGCAACACATCGGCCCCTGCCGCCACCTCCAAACTTTTGACGTATGGCACCTGATCGTTGAAGGTAATGATGCCTGAAAGTCCAAGGTCGTTGACCATTTGATGATGCTCGGGTGAAGTGCGTCCAACAAAAACGATCTCGATCTGATCCTGCAACGATACCTGAGAAAGGATACCCAGCGCCTGAAACAACCCCCATGCGGTTCGCTTTCCATAAAGGTCACCGGTGTACACCATTCGTAAGCGCGAGCCGCTCGCAGGGGTTGGGCCTGTGCTCTTCGCCAAGCTTGCGTCGTAGCCATGCGGGATGACACCAACCTTTTCTTTCCATGCTGGGGGATATTTTCGCATCACTAAATCAACTGCCTGAGAATTGGTGAACAAAACGACATCAGCCTCCTGAATAATGTCTTTCTCCATCTTTCGCCACGATTTAAGCAGTTTCTTACCAACATCCGCATAATAAAGGCCGTCCACCCAAGGGTCGCTGAAATGTGCAATCCATGGCATCTTGGCTATTTTCCGCACCTCAAGGCCAATTAGGTGATCAACCCAAGGTTGAGCAAAGGTGAGCAACGTCGAAAATCTTTTTCCCGCACCGAGTAGAGTCCGAATGCCACTGACTGCTGGTTTTAACCATTGGAGCATCAGGAGATCGGGAGATATATCGGCCGCTTCCGCATTCATCACACGGATGGTTTTATAACAACCGCCATACAGCTTCTCCAATGAAGGATCAATGTATGTCGTTGACTGTAGATCCCCACACACTACAGTTATTTCCCAGCCCCTTCGGGACAGCGCCATTAGCGTCCGCGATACTTGAACGGACCGAGGAAAGAGCATGGGTGGCATGGCCCAAGATACAGCCAGTAGGGCTTTCATGTTGGTTTCCACTCCCTGCTCCAAAGTTCGAGGATCAACAAATTCCACAAACGATGCCTATCCAACAGAGAGCCATTTGGGTCAGTTGCCAGTTGAAGCTGTTGATAAACCGCAGCAGGATTCAGCCACCGATAGAGGTGTGTGTCTTGTGAGGTCAGCAAATCAGTTGCCCAGGACTTGAGGCGGTCAGACAGCCAATCGTACACGGGTACCGGAAACC
>JBAQFX010000392.1:0-4310 GCA_049287485.1 Anaerolineales bacterium | reverse complement strand
GGTTGAATCAGGACAGATCGAGAAGTGCGTGGAGTGGTCGAATGCCTCTATCTCCTGGCGCATGAAAGCCACCGCCATGGGAGTACCCTTCCTGCCGGCACGCTCGATGCTAGGGACCGATATGGTCAAGTATAGTTCAGCCAAGGTGATCGAGGACCCCTTCACCGGGCTGAAGGTGTGCCTGCTACCAGCGTTGATCCTGGATGTGGCCATCATTCATGTGCACCGTGCAGACCGTTACGGCAATGCCCAGATCGAAGGCATCACTGGTTTTGGAGCGGAGATGGCGCGGGCATGCAAACGATTGATCATCAGTGTCGAAGAGATTGTGGATACGGACGAGATTCGCAAGTACCCCGACCATACGATCATCCCCTACTATCTGGTGGATGCGGTGGTGCATGCTCCATTTGGCTCGCACCCGGGTGAAATGGCGTATATGTACGGTCGAGATGAACCAGTCATCCGGGAGTGGGTTGAGGCCAGCAAGACGGCGGAAGGTGCCAAAGCATACCTGGATAAATATGTCTACGGGGTGGCTAACCACCAGGAATATCTGGAGCTGATTGGCCAGGAACGCCTGTCGCAGCTGGTGGACGAACGCGAGAAGCGGGTTTAATGGGAGGCAAAATGATGAATGACCAGGCTTATTCCAAAACAGAGCTGATGATCTGCGTGGCCGCTCGCTTGTTCGAGGATGGCACCACCGCATTTATTGGCACGGGCATCCCCATGCTGGCAGCCATGCTGGCCGCTAAGACGATTGCCCCCAACCTGGTGCCGGTGTTCGAGTTTGGTGGGCTGGGAGCCATCCTGGAAGACCTGCCGCGAGCGGTGGGTGAGGCACGTACATTTCACAAAGCGTTGGTGGCAGCGGGTATTTGCGAGCTGATGGAGACGGCGCAGCGCGGGTTTATCGATTATGGCTTTTTGGGTGGGGCACAGATCGACCCGTATGGCAACCTGAACAGTGTGACGATCGGTGATCACGATCACCCCAGGGCACGTCTGCCAGGCAGCGGAGGAGGCAACGACGTGGGCAGCCAGTGCTGGCGCACAGTGGCAATCATGCAACATGACAAACGGCGATTCGTGCCCAAGGTGGACTTTCTGACCACGCCGGGTTATTTGAGTGGCCGGTTAAGCCGGGAGAATGCTGGCTTGCCGGCGGGTACCCGACCGATCTATGTGGTCTCCACCCTGGCATTGATGGATTACGATGATGGATCGGAAGGCACTTACCGCATGCGACTGGCAGCCACCCATCCGGGCGTATCGGTTCAGGAGGTGATCGATAATACCGGCTTCGAGCTGATCATGCCCGAGCAGGTGCAGGTTAATGAGCCGCCCAGCGCTGAAGAGTTACGCATACTGCGGGAGGAAATCGACCCAGAAAGGTTCTATATCTAAGAACTGTATGGCTGAATTTATTTACCTGATCCATCCATACCGTCATGAGTACTTTGAAAATCCCACCGCGCAGGAAGAAGCGGTGATGGAAGCACATTTTAAGTACCTCGAGCAGGCAGCTAGCCAAGGAGAGGTGCTGCTGGCTGGTCCATGCCTGGATGAAACCTTTGGCGTGGTGGTGATCAGGTCAGAAAACGAGCAAGCTGCGCGGGCTTTCATGATGAATGACCCGGCGGTGAAGGATGACGTGATGATGGCCGAGCTACATCCGATGAGAGTATCTGTGAGGGGAGCGTGTTGAACTATGCTAGTGGCGATCAGTGATTTGCACTTAGATGATGGCACAATTGGGAAATCCATCTCCACCGATGCATTTCACCTGTTTTGTGAGCGGTTGGAGCAGTTAGCGTATAGTGCCTCCTTGCGTACAGACGGAAGTTATCGCCCGCTAGAAAGCATCGATTTACTGCTGCTGGGGGATATCTTCGAGCTAATCCACTCAACTCGCTGGCTGTTAAAAAAGCCGGGCGAAGCCGGATACGCGCGCCCGTGGGATAACCCCAGCCGACCTGAATTAGCGGCAAAAATTCAGGACATCACCCGGGCAATCCTGGAGCATAATGCGGGGTCCATGTCGATCTTGAGGCAGATGGCGAGTGGAGAGGCGATCTGCTTGCCTCCTGCCAATGCCCAGGGGAAACCCGCAGATAAGGCAAGAGAACGGATTCCAGTGCCAGTCCGTCTATATTATATGGTGGGCAACCATGATTGGTTCTATCACCTGCCCGGTGAAGCATACCAACAGGCACGCAAACAAATTGTTGAGGCGATGGGGTTACAAAACACAGCGGCTCCGATCCCACATGAATTCCAGGAATGGGATGCGCTGGGTGAATTGTTTGAAAAGTACCGCATCTTTGCCCGGCACGGTGATATATACGACCGTTGGAGCTATAACATAGAACGTGGCAGGGATGCACCAGCTCTGGGAGATGCATTATCCATTGAATTAATTAACCGCTTTCCTGAGGAAATCGAAAAACACCTGGGAGATGTCCTGCCAAGCCATTTCTACCGCGGCTTGCATGAGATGATCAACGTCCGCCCAAGCGTAGCCGTTCCTTTATGGATTGGAGGACAAATCAGGCACTATGGGGTGATGGCGAAGCTGGAAGGGGTGGTCAAAAGGATCTGGAATCAGCTGGTAACGGAATTCCTGGAGCTGGACTTCGTACGAGCTTTTGAAAATAGGTGGAACCCATTCGATGGCGCAGAGGAGCTTGCCCTGGTGCTCAAGCTAAGCCGCTGGACTTCGATTGAAAATTTTAACCGGGTGATTTTATTGATCAAGAAGAAACTTTTCCAGGATGACCTATCCTTTGCCAAGCATGCCCTCAAAGAGAAAGCCTTTACCAGCCGGCAAGCTGACTATATTGTGTATGGGCACACTCACCACCATGAAATCATCCCGCTGGATGCCTACCATCGCAATGGAAAAGAAAATTACCAGTTTCTGGTTAATACGGGTACGTGGCGGTCTTGTTATGACCTGAGCCGTTACCATCCGGAGCAACAGAAATTCCTACCCTACCAGCTTATGAGTTACCTGGCTTTTTACCGCGCCGATGAGCGACATGGACGGCGCCATGAAGCCTGGTTAGGCAAGCTGGTGTGAGCACCGCGAGGATAGAAAACTCTTAAGATAATCCAACCACCTTTGCGAAACGCTGTAATGCCTCAATGTGAGCGGAAGCACTATCATAACCGCAACCCATGGTATTAATCGTCACATGAGTGGCACCCAATTCTTCCAAGGCATGCAGGTGGCTGATCCATTGGTCCTGTTCGACCAGGCTCATATTCAACCGCAGGTCCAGGCCAAATGAAGCTTTCTGGCGTCCCGCCTGCTCCAGATAATGGTTCAATTGATCCAGTATCGGACGGGCCTGTTCGGGGGCGCGGATGTTCAACATCCAACCGTCGCCAAGGCGGGCCATGCGCTGTAAAACCCGATCTTCGGTCCCGCCAAACCAGATTGGGATCGGGCGCTGAACGGGTAACGGATTGATACCTGCATCAGGGATGGTGTGCCAGCGACCCTCATATTTAACCAATGGCTGGGTCCACAACAGGCGTAGCAGGTGCACCTGTTCCTCCATGCGCTTGCCACGGTTGTGGAAGTTCTCTCCCAGGGCGATATACTCCGTCTCATTCCAGCCATTCCCAATCCCCATGCGTAGCCGGCCATGGCTGAGCACATCCAGGGTGGCGGCTTGCTTGGCCACCAGGGCGGTTTGACGCTGGGGCAGGATGAGGATGCCAGGAGCGAATCCGATTTTTTGGGTTAACCCCGCCAGATAACTGAACAGGACGAACGGCTCAAAGAATTGTGACTTGAAAGTGTAGGGGCCCGTCCAGCCTCCTGGGCGGTCGGGGTTGGCACCCAGGATGTGATCGTAGGCGTGCATGTGGGTGAAACCCAGACCCTCCACCGCCTGGGCGTAATCACGGATGGCAGCTGGGTCTGATGGGAATTCAGTTTGAGGAAAGATGACACCGATCTTCATGGTAACCCTCCTTTAAAAAGGTTATGATTAAGTACATTTTACTCGACAGATCATAATGGATTGAACACTTTGACCTCTCAGTATATAAACTTGGGGTTTAATAGTTCGTTGTTCAATCATCGCTGACCTATTTACCCGGAAGGATCTCGACTCACTTCTGCCAAATGCAGACCCTGTAAGGGTAAAAGCTCAGGTAGATAGGTTTAGTCTGGAAATCCTGGCATTTATATTAGATGAACCAGGACCGGGAGAGGTGACAATAATACTGCTGATAGATGTGGCCAGGAAGACAATATTCCATCTTCCCCTGGCATGATGGAGATTCCCCATGAC
>JBAQFX010000391.1:0-12068 GCA_049287485.1 Anaerolineales bacterium | reverse complement strand
TTGTCGAGTAAAAAATAAATTTTCAGGGCACTAAGCCCGTTCGAAATTGGCAGAACCAAAGACCTCTGAAGAGGCAAAAAATGTGCTATATAAGTTGCTTTTGGGACACTAAAATGAGCAAGTCAGGTCGCAATATTGCAGCCTGTAATATAAAATATACCTATGCACATAAAAAGAAAAATATCGCAAAACCTCTTCTTCAGTGCCTCGATAAGTTTTCTTTTGTTGTTACTGGCTTCATTACCGGTTTTGGCTAACAATTCAATTTACCCATTACCAACCCCCGCTGGAACTCCTACAATACATTCATATATTTCACAACAGCAAATAATTTCATCATCTATTCCTAGCCAAACGACTCTGCTGACGCAGGCCTTGATTACCGATACCCAGACACTGACACCAACCTTAACCACATCTCCGACATTCACTACAACCCCGACCAGCACCTTACCGAGAACACCTACTCCAATTTCAACTCAATTCATTTATTTTCCTTATGCATTAAGACAACCGACTTACACTCCGACGAGTACATCAACCGGAACACCTACTCCCACCCCGACTGCGAATCCCATTTCTGAAACAGAGATTTTCTGTGATAACCTGAGTCATCCTTTATCTATCCCAGACAATGACCCATCCGGTATTAATAATGATATCTGGATACCCGACGGAAGAATACTTGTAAGTATGAAGTTATACCTCGATATCACCCATACATGGGTTGGTGATCTGGTAGTAAAACTCACTAATATGAATACCGGTACAATAATAACGTTACTGGAACGACCTGGCGCCCCTCCACTCGGTTGTGGCAATAATGATATTGTTTCTATCCTGGCAGATTATGCAGCCCAACCAGCTGATGATGAATGTGCCAGCTACCCTCATGCCATATCTGGTATCTATCAACCCAGTCAAGAGTTAAATATATTTTCTGGCAACCACGTTTCAAGTACATGGAGAATAAATGTTTCTGACCGTTATCAAAATGATATAGGAACGTTGAACCATTGGTGCCTGATGACTGAATTGGCGGATGGCATGCTGGTACCCACACCTACACCAACCTATGTTTCGCTACCTTCCTCTGCCAGTGTCTCTGGAATGTCGGGTCAAGACCAGTTGCTTAATTTGGACTGTGAATCGCGTTCTGCCGTTGATTGGGCAAAGCATTATGGTTTCAACCTAGACGAAATTAACTTCTTAAATCATCTGCCAAGGTCAGACGATCCTGAAGTTGGTTTCGTTGGCAATCCAGATGGGGTATGGGGTAATATACCCCCCAACGATTATGGTGTACACGCACCACCTGTTGGCTCATTACTAAGGGACTATGGACTGACTGCTGACTCCTTTCGTTCATTGCAGTGGGATGATCTGCGGGCTGAGATTGCCTCTGGAAATCCAGCCATCGTCTGGATTATTGGAGGAGCAAATTATAGCCTGGTTAATGGCACGCCACATTTATTTACAGCAGCCTCAACAGGTGATACGACCGTTGTTGCTCCTTGGGAGCACACGGTAATCTTAGTCGGTTATACTTCTTCCAATGTTACAGTTCTTAATGGCTCTCGATTCGTAGCTATTCAACTAGATCAATTCCTTGACTCATGGTCTGCCTTAGATTTTATGGCCGTGCTCGCACGTCCGTAAGCATCTTGATAGTAGCAGTCTCAAAATGATTACTATGGAGATGTATATCGGAGTAAATCACTTTTTATAGAATTCTTGATAATTAACAATCCAATAAATCAAATGAATAAGGTATAATCTTGGTTACCCTTGACGGTTAGTCTCATTATCAGTAGAATTCATCAAATTTTGCAATATTTAGGGGGATATTCCAGGCAGCGTTTTATGGAATCAGGCTGCTAATGGGTTTGATTGTATATCCGAAATCATGATTCCTGATAGAATCTAGAAGGAGGTGTGCATATAAATAACTTATAAACATCTAAATCCCGAATTGTGCGAAAATGTAAATCAATCTTGTCTATCTCTTGGAGGAGAAAAATGACTAAGCGTTTGCTTGTATTTGTTTCAATTTTGATGATCACAACTATGGTCTTATCTGCTTGCGGTCAAGCAGCAGCAACCTATACCTGCACCGATTCAATAGGCTGCGTCAAAATTGGTTCGACAGACCCGATCCATATTGCCTATCTATTGGTTGTGGCAGGACCAAATGCAGCCTTGGGTATTGACTCACGTAATGGTGTAGAGATCGCAATCGATGACGCGGGCGGTAAGATTCTCAATCATGACATCAAATTCGATGGTGAAGATGGTGGCTGTAGTGCGGATGGCGGACAAGCTGCTGGTACCAAGCTGGCGGCAGACCCAACCATTGTAGCAGTCATCGGAACATCGTGCTCAAGTGAAGCCCGTGCTGCTGAACCGTTACTCTCAGCAGCTGGTTTCGTGACAATCTCATCTTCCAATACCGCACCTGACCTGACCGATCCTACCAATCCGAACCACTATCCCGGTTACTTCCGCACCGCCCATAATGACATTATCCAGGGTGCGGCTGCTGCTGACTTCGCCTACAACTTCCTAGGCGTTCGCAAGGCAGCCACCATTCATGATGGTAGCCTATATGCTGATAAACTACAGCAAGTTTTCGCAGATAATTTTACGAAGTTAGGTGGCACAGTTACCTTGCAGACTTCGGTCACCATCGGGCAAACTGACATGAGTTCAGTCTTAACTGATATCGCAGCCGGTAGTCCTGAGCTGATCTACTTCCCCATCTTCCTGCCCGAAGGTGCCTTCCTCATCGATCAGGCTAAAACCACCCCTGGTCTAGAAAACACCAAACTGATGGGCGCGGACGGCTTGTATTCACCAGACGTGATGCAAACTGCCGGTGCTGCGGTTGAGGGGTTCATGGTTTCGAGCCCTCTGTTACAGGGGGCTGCATATGATGCCTTCGTCGCAAAGTATGTGGCTAAATTTGGCGAACAACCTGTCAACATCTTCCATGCTCATGCCTATGACGCTTTCAATATCGTCAAAGCTGCCATCGAGAAGGTGGCCGTGCAGGAAAGTGACGGAACAATCTATATCCCGCGCCAGGGCTTGCGCGATGCTATGGCTGCAACAAAGGATTTCAACGGCCTGACTGGTATCCTCACTTGCAATGTTGACGGTGACTGCGCTAACCCGATCATCGGTGCGTATGTATATCACGCTGGTCAATATCCACCAGAGCTGATTTGGCCAACAGAGTACATTAAGTAATCCCGTAGATGTAAAAAGTTCGTAAAGAGGGGCGAGTAAATCCTCGCCCCTCTTTAGAATATTATACAAATAAAAACAGGAGTCGAAGATGCTTCGTACCTTGCGTCAGCGCATCACTCTTACGGATGTCTTTATTTGGATTATTGGCTTGACCATTGCTGGGGTTGCCGTATGGGGGACTATACGCACATTGGAACAGGGACGGTACGCAGCCAGCAGCTGGCTTGATCTAACCATTAAAGGTCTCGCCCTGGGAGGAGTATATGCCCTTATCGCCATGGGCTACACTATGGTGTATGGCATTTTGAAAATGATCAACTTCGCTCATTCCGAAGTTTTTATGAGCGGTCCATTCACCGCAGTTTTTGTTGCTTTGGGTCTATCGAAATCTGGTTTCTTGGATAAGCAACCTTTAATCAGTCTGGCATTAATTACTCTGGTTTCTGCAGCTGTCTCGACCCTGATTGCAATTCTACTGGAAAGAATAGCGTATCGTCCTTTGCGTAATGCACCACGTTTGGTACCACTGATCACAGCCATCGGGGCTTCTTTTTTTCTCCAATATGTATTCCGTGGCCTGTACGGCTCCGGTTCATATGGTTATCCAGAAATAAAATCCATTGAGAGGTCCTGGGTTATTTCAGGCATTCAAATTTATGAAACCCAGGTAGTCGTCATTATTGCGGCCGTAGCAATGATGCTGGTTTTATACGGGATCGTTCAATGGACCAAAATAGGAAAAGCTATGCGTGCAGTATCTGAGGATATGGAAGCAGCTCGGTTGATGGGCATAAATGTCGACGGTATCATTATATTTACCTTCGCGCTGGGAGGTGCCTCTGCCGGAGTAGCCGGTATTCTCTACACATTATTATTTCCAGTGGTGAACTTTTATATGGGTTTCTTCCCAGGCATCAAGGCGTTTACTGCAGCAGTTCTAGGAGGCATTGGAAATGTACCGGGTGCATTCCTCGGCTCGATAATCCTTGGCTTACTCGAATCAGTTGGACCCAATCTGTTCCTAACTGGTTTGAACATCCCTTCACCCTCACAATTAAAGGATGCGATCGCCTTCATCGTCTTAGTACTCATCCTTATCTTCCGACCGACGGGCATTTTGGGTGAACGAATCTCCAAGGAAAAGGTGTAGGAGGGTGATATGAAGAATGAATCATCTTATTGGGTAAAGACGGTTCAAAACAGCCTGATTGGAGGGGGAATATCTTTACTCCTGGCCTTAATTGGTATGGTGGTGTCATTTGGAAAGATATATATCATTACAGGATTATTCACCATGGGTCAGGTTTTAATTTTTGCTCCCATCCTATTTGAAAGCTATCTCACTGTACAAAAAGCCCCCTCGAAGAATAGAATGACACTCCTTACAATCGGAGGATTAACCGGTCTGTTGGGAGCTGCATTACTCGTTATCATCATTGCCATCCAACATGTCATCAATCTTCGCACCGTACTTATCAACGTCTCACCAGAACTGATCGCATTGCTTACATTCAAATTACCTCTGATCACAGGAATATTAGTTTTAATAATAGTATCGATAGTATTGGGTCTAATTGGTACAGGCGTATTCCTCCTCTCAGCACGCATTCGTAGTGCAATAACCTATGGTTTCCTCACCATTGTATTATTGGGATTATTCCGTGATCTGCTCGTCACTGTTATCAACCTGTGGGGATATGTAAAATATGCTTTCCTGTGGTTATTTGCCCAGAGTGGGCTCTCTATTCCAGGCGGCATCATAGTTTTCATTGTAGTCAGTGGCTTGGTTTACTGGCAGAGAGGCAGAAAAAAGGAACAGGTTGTGAAGTTGAGGACTATTCGTCAGCAGCGATTGGTTCGATGGGGAC
The DNA here is from genome assembly GCA_049287485.1 of Anaerolineales bacterium. Classification (GTDB taxonomy): domain Bacteria; phylum Chloroflexota; class Anaerolineae; order Anaerolineales; family UBA4823; genus FEB-25. The sequence continues at coordinate 6,951 of JBAQFX010000391.1, read as the reverse complement.
CGATAGCATTTCTTGGCATTATTGCTCTTCTATTGCCCGTTATCTTGGGGAGTTATTTTAGTGAAATCCTGGATAACGTTGGCATCTATATCCTCATGGGGTTAGGTTTGAACATCGTGGTGGGGTTTGCTGGATTGCTTGACCTCGGTTATGTCGCCTTCTATGCCATCGGTGCTTACACCCTGGGTGTATTCACCACCTCCGAAGCAGTCGGTATTTGGCACCTCAACTTTTGGGCAGCAACACCAATAGCGCTGATCGTGGCCGTCTTCGCTGGAGTCATTCTCGGTTTGCCTGTCCTTCGTATGCGGGGTGATTATCTGGCAATCGTCACCCTGGGTTTTGGAGAGATTATTCGTATTTTGGTTCTATCTGACTGGTTGAAACCGCTTCTTGGAGGTTCGGAAGGCATTCAACGCATCAGTCAACCAGAAATCGGTGGCTTTATCTTTGGCAATCAACAACGCCTTTATTATTTGATATTGGTCGGTATCATCCTTGCCGGATTCGTAGCTACTCGGTTGAAAGATTCTCACCTTGGTAGGTCTTGGATGGCTTTGCGCGAAGACGAAGATGTCGCTCAAGCAATGGGGATCAATAAAGTATCCACCAAGCTGCTTGCATTTGCCATGGGGGCTCTCTTCTCAGGGCTGGGTGGAGCACTGTTTGCCACGAAAATAGGTTCAGTATACCCGCAAAGCTTCAGCTTTATTGTTTCGATCAATATCCTCTCATTGATCATTATCGGTGGTATGGGCAGCATTCCAGGTGTTTTCATCGGTGGGTTAGCTCTCGTCGGATTACCCCTCCTGCTTAGTCAATTCGCGGAATTCCGTTACTTGATATATGGTGCTGCTTTAGTAATCATGATGTTGGTCAAACCTGAAGGCCTCGCACCAGAAGAGCGCCGTCGCCTGGAGCTTCACGAAGAAATAGCAGAAGTTTCGCATGAGGAACCTGCGACCATCCTTAAGACACCAGGGCAATAGGAGGAGTGTGAGATGACGTTACTCGTTTCGGAAAAGGTAACCAAACGCTTTGGCGGTTTGGAGGCAGTTAGCAAAGTTGATTTGGAAGTACCCGAGCACGTAATATACAGCATCATTGGCCCTAATGGAGCAGGTAAAACTACCTTCTTCAATTGCGTCACCGGTTTTTATACACCCGAAGAAGGTGAGATCCGGTTAAACGACCGTAATATCACGGGCTTAACACCTGATCGTGTCGCCCGCTTGGGGATTTCGCGCACATACCAGAATATCCGTTTATTCAAAAATATGACCGCTGTGGAGAATATCTTGGTCGGTATGCAACCTCATTTAAAGTCAGGGGTAATAGGAGCAATCTTTCGTGATCCACGGACCAACCGTGAAGAGAAGGAAGCGGTGGAGGAATCCAATCGTTTGCTTAGTTATATAAATCTAAAAGGTATGGGCGACTTATTAGCTAAGAACCTGCCGTATGGTCAACAACGCCGATTAGAGATTGGAAGGGCATTGGCATCCAAACCAGAACTTCTGCTCCTAGATGAACCGACTGCCGGTATGAATCCTAGGGAAACTCAAGACATGGTCAATTTCATTCGTCGCTTGCGGGACGAGTTAGGAATAACAATCTTGCTAATCGAGCATCAGATGCGGGTCGTAATGAGCATTTCCGAGCAAATCACCGTCCTAGACTTTGGAGTTAAAATTGCGGAGGGAACCCCTAAGGATATTCAAAACAACCCGCGCGTGGTGGAAGCCTATCTTGGACGTGGAGCAGCGAGCGGGCTTAGTCAAGTCCCAGCGGTAGATTGAAGTGGAGGATTATCATGCCTATTCTTGAAGTTGAGAATATACACTCATATTACGGCAACATCCATGCACTCAAAGGGATTTCCCTTACGGTTGAGAAAGGGGAGATCGTTACCCTGATCGGTGCAAATGGTGCCGGTAAATCCACCACTTTACGCACAATTTGTGGCTTACTCAAACCCCGCGAAGGTTTAGTACGCTTTGACAACGAGGATCTATCAACTTATCAGTCTCATGAGATTATTTTTAAAGGTATGTCCATGGTTCCTGAGGGACGCCGTATCTTCGCCCGTATGTCAGTCTCTGAGAATTTGGAAATGGGCGCTTATACCCGTAAGAAGGGTCCGGAAATTGCCACGGACTTGGAGCGTGTCTTTAATTTGTTCCCGCGTCTCAAAGAACGCCGTAATCAGGTTGGCGGCACCCTTTCTGGTGGAGAACAGCAAATGCTGGCAACTGCAAGAGCACTGATGGCCCATCCAAGGTTACTATTGATGGATGAACCTTCCATGGGTCTGGCACCTGTACTCGTGGAAGCAATCTTTGAAACGATAATACAAATTAATAAAGAAGGGACTACCATCCTGTTAGTCGAGCAGAATGCCTCAATGGCACTCTCGGTAGCCAAAAGGGGTTATATACTTCAAACAGGTGAGATCGTCTTGACGGATACAGCTCAAAACTTGCAAAATAATGCGATGGTACAAAAAGCATATCTGGGTATTGAATAGTTTTATTGATAAACAATGTCTCAGATTACTAAAAAGGTTACTTGCGTGGGTGGTAGAATTATCCCCACGCATTTTATTTTTTGGATAATCAACTATATGGCGATACCTGATACTGCAGATATTATTATTATCGGAGGTGGAGTAATGGGTGCCAGCACTGCTTACCATCTGGCGTCCCGAGGCTATCATAATGTGCTGCTCCTGGAAAAGGAGGATTTTTTTGGGTTGGGTGCCACCGGGAGGTGTGCGGGAGGGGTACGGTATCAGTTTGGCACCGAAGTAAACATTCGTCTGTCACTCCATAGTTTACCTATGCTGGAACGATTTAAAGATGAAATCGGTCAGGTGATCGATTATCGAAGGACAGGATATCTGTTCTTATTAACCAATCCCGATGAAGTGTCTATTTTTAAGCACAATGTTGACTTACAAAATAGCCTTGGAGCTAAGACACAATGGTTAAGCGGAGATGAAATCCGAAAATGGTTGCCCATGATGTGTTTGGATGATGTCCTCGCTGGCAGTTTTAACCCCAGGGACGGCCTTGTCGATCCAAACGGTGTAGTGATGGGATATATCAGTACTGCTCAACGATTGGGAATAAAAGCCCTTACCTCATCACCTGTTTCTAAAATTATGGTTCAATCGGGCAAGATCATTGGTGTTGAAATTGCCCAGCAAAAGGTATTTTCTCCTATTGTCGTAGATGCGACCGGTCCCTGGTCGGGACTCACCGGTCGCATGGCGGGTATCGATGTGCCCGTTACCCCCATCCGCCGGCAGTGGGTAACCACATCCGCAATCCCAGAGCTCCCATCTGATTTTCCATTTGTAATCGATTTCGCTCAATCCCTTTATTTCCATCCTGAAGGACCTGGATTACTGACCGGCATGTCGAACCCAAATGAAACCCCAGGTTTCGATCAAAATATCGATCCGGAATGGGAATTAATCCACCTTGAAGCTGCGATTAAACGCCTGCCTTTTTTAGAGCGTTTTGGACTTGCATCCCACTTAGCAGGACTTTACGAAGTCACTCCCGATGCACACCCTATCTTTGGTAAGACTCCCATTCAGGGTTACTACCTCATTACAGGATTTTCAGGTCACGGTTTTATGCATGGACCTATCGCCGGAAAATTACTGGCAGAAATTATCTTGGATGGTTCCGCTACCACCATGGATGTTTCAATGCTTGACCTCGCTCGTTTTAATAAAGGGCGCCTTCTCCAAGAGTATAATGTCGTTTAAACGAACTATGACTACACGCAAGAGATGTCAATTTAGTACACTAATACGAATGGGCTTCAATGGGAGTTCTAGTGCCCTCAGCTGAAATCATCACCATTGGAACTGAACTTTTATTAGGCGAGATCCTGGATAGCAATTCACAATACCTTGCCAGGTGTTTGCGCGAGACCGGTATCGACCTGTTCCGAAAAACAACTGTAGGTGATAATGTAAACCGTATTGCTCAGGCCATCCAACAATCCCTGGAACGCTGTGATATTGTCATCACCTCCGGTGGATTGGGGCCTACCATTGATGATCCCACGCGCCAGGCAGTATCACAAGCAATTGATAGCAAACTAGAGTTTCATCCTGAACTTTGGGAACAGATAATCGCTCGCTTTCAAAGGATGGGGCGAATACCAACCGAAAATAATCGACGTCAGGCTTATATCCCCAGCGGAGCTCTTGCCTTTGAAAATCCAGTCGGTACAGCACCTATCTTCATTCTGGAATACAAATCCCATATCATCATTTCTTTGCCGGGAGTCCCTCGTGAGCTGGAATATCTGATGACTCACACTGTCATACCCTATCTCCGCCAGTATTATGACCTGCATGGGGTGATAAAATCACGCATCTTGCATACAGTGGGTGTAGGAGAATCTCAAATCGATGATCTAATAGCTGATTTAGAAGAACTCAGTAATCCCACTGTCGGGCTCGCTGCCCATTCGGGTCAGGTAGATGTACGCATTACTGTGAAAGCCGATTCTGAGGAAGAAACACAACGAATGATCCAACCTCTCGAAGATACCCTACATTCTCGCCTTGGAGATTGGATTTATGGGGTCGATCAGGAAACTCTAGAAGAAGTAGCATTGCGATCAATCGCTGGTAAAAAATGGACACTCACCGTAATTGAGGCTGGCATGGGTGGGATTTTGATCCGCAGGCTTGCAGCAGTAAAAGGTCCATTTGTCGGTGGGCAGGTTATGACTGATCCACCTTCGTTGGATGAATTAGTAAAATTAACCGATTCATACCAGAAAGCGCAAAATGCTGATGTTGCTCTGGGGGTTAGTCTCATGCCTTCTACTCAGACACACGATGTGATCATTGTTGTAATGACTCCTCACGGCACAAAAAAATATCAACGCGTATATGGCGGCGTGCCAGAGTACGCCCCATTTTGGGCATACAACCAAAGCTTAGACCTAATTCGTAGGATAACAAATGAAACATAAGGCTGACATTATTCTTAATAATGCAATTCTTTTAACTATGGATGAGGAATTATCCATATATGAACCTGGCGCGATCGCCATTCAGGGAGATCAAATTCTCGCAGTTGGCACAGAGGCTGATATATGCGATCAATACTCATCCGAATCGTTGATCGATTGCCATGGGAAAATTCTGATGCCAGGTTTGATCAACGCGCACACCCACGCAGCCATGACTTTGTTGCGTGGCCTAGCAGATGATTTGCGGCTCGATGTCTGGCTGATGGGTTATATGATGCCAGTAGAGCGACAATTTGTTTCTCCCGATTTTGTCCGTCTTGGTACCATGATTGCCTGTGCCGAGATGATCCGTTCCGGGGTGACTTGTTTTGCTGATATGTATTATTTCGAAGATGATGCTGCCCAGGCAATTGCTGAGGCTGGTTTGCGTGCCGTTTGTGCTCAAACGATCCTAAAGTTCCCAGGACCAGATGCCCGTGATTATGAAGAAGCACTCGAAAAGACTCGTGCATTTCTAAACAAATGGCATAATCATCCATTGATCGTGCCAGCTGTAGGACCACATTCACCATATACTTGTACTCAAGAAATTCTACGCTTATCTGCCTCGCTGGCAAAAGAATTCGAGGCTCCGTTACTGATCCATTTATCAGAAACACGCCAGGAGGTTGAGAATAGTCGTAAGGAATATGGTATGCCGGTAATCCCATATGTGAAAAAACAGGATGTTTTCGAGGCAAAAGTCCTGGCTGCCCATTGTGTTCATGTGGATGATGGAGAGATAAAAACCTTACAACACCATCAAGTAGGTGTAGCTCATAACCCCTCGTCTAATTTAAAGTTAGCCTCAGGGTTTGCCCCCGTTCATAATATGCTGGAAACAGGGCTCAAAGTAGGTATTGGTACCGATGGACCAGCTTCAAACAACGATCTTGACATGTTTGAAGAGATACGATTGGCTTCATTTCTGGCCAAAGGTACCAGCGGCGATCCTACCACCCTACCTGCGCCCGTAGCATTAACCATGGCGACCCGCATGGGTGCGGAAGCCCTTAAACTTGATTCAATGATCGGTTCTCTTGAGCCAGGGAAACGTGCAGATTTGATATTGATAGATAACTCTCGCGTGCATGCTTCTCCCCGCTTTAAGCGGGAACCAGAAGCCATATATGCCCAATTGGTTTACACGACACAAGCATCCGATGTGACCGATCTCATGGTTAATGGACAATGGCTGATGCGTGATAATCGATTATTAACCCTAAACGAAAATGAGCTACTCGATAAAGCCGCAGATGTTGCCCACCAGATCGATACTTTTCTAATCGAACGTGAGCATTCAGTACTTTCCAAACTGATCGCCATTGGAGGTGCTACAGAGGAAGAGAGCTACGAGGTCCAGGTGAAAGTGGCATTGAATGATCCACAGATTGTAATTTCAGGCGTGACTTCACCAGGCATAGAAATGCTTCACCACCGCCACTACCACGAATTTGACACCTATTTCTCTTTTTCAGATCCTAACCAGGGCTATTTACGCTACCGTGAAGATGAGGCTATCGGAGATGATGACCAGATTACGAATGTGCGTTATCGACTCACTTTACTCGGGCCAACCCGAGAAGGTAATTTGCCTAGTGATGTTTTGTTATCGCGCAGTCGTTTTATTGCACCTGCCATTCATAGCCTGCGTTTCTATCGTGAATATTTCAAACCCGTACAGGAGACAGTGATTGAGAAACATCGCCTCCGCTGGCGAATCTTGTATCATGGTCTGGAACTTTATATCAATCTGGATCGCATGGTTAATCCACAATTGGGTTATTTTCTTGAAGTCAAGAGCAGAACCTGGAGCCGCAGGGATGCAGAGCATAAGGCATTAGTGGCGCGTGAACTTGTTCATTCTTTAGGAATAACCAGTGAAGTGTCCCTTTCGCAAGACTATAT
>JBAQFX010000390.1:0-9677 GCA_049287485.1 Anaerolineales bacterium | reverse complement strand
CGTACGCCCATTTTTCGATTACTTTTTCGCTAATTGCCGCAGGGAAGACGAGATAATTGGTCACGGGTGAGTAATTACTGGTATATTATAGCACAATTGTTCTAATCCACAAGCCTTTTTTGGAAATTTTAAGATTTCTCATGAAAGAATCATGTGAGGATCTTCGTGATTAGTTATTAGTGATCAGAGTCAAGTCCTGGAATATGATTACAGAAAATTAAACCAAAAGAACATTTATGCTCAACCCGATGGGTCACAACTGGAGATTCCCTAAATTAAAAGCAGGAGGGATCAAGATGCAACAATATGATATAATATAAGCAGAAATACGGAAATACCGAAAAGGAGAAAAACGGAAATGTCAAATTCTATTTCCATTCAAATCCGTGGAAAAGGCACGGTGACGCTACCGATTGAGCTGCGGCGAAAATACAGACTGGGGGAAGGAGATATCATCAGTCTGATCGATCTTGGGGATGGGTCATTCTTGCTTACTCCGATGGTGACCCAGGTAGACAGGAATGGGGATCGGGTCGCCATGGCCATGCAAGAGGCAGGCGTGACTGAGGAAGAGCTGTTGAATGCCTTGGACGAAGAACGAGAGCGCTACTACCAGGAACGGTATGTCCAAAATCAATCTATTCCTGGATAGCAGTGCGCTGTTTGCAGGGATTGCCTCAGAAACTGGGGCAGCAAGAGCATTACTCTTGCTGGCTGAGACCGAAATCATTCAAATCACAATCTCTGAGCAGGTAGTGGCCGAGACGGAACGCGCAATTGGAAGAAAGGTGCCTAAAGCCTTGAATGACCTGCGAATGGCGATAAAGGCGTCGAAGGCGCGCATTGTGCGCGACCCATCCATTGAAGAGGTTGTAAATCACCTGGAATTGATCACTCACGCGGCGGATGTGCCCATCGTGCTGGCAGCCATGAAAGCCAAGGTGAATTTCCTGGTGACACTTAATCGGCGGCATTTTATGAATGACCCAAGAGTGGCTGAAAGATCGGGGTTAAAAATCTTTACACCAGGTGAAGCACTGGCGCAAGTGCGAAGGCAAATATCCATCGAGCATTTAGAGGAAAAAAAATAAAGGGTGGAAATCTCAACAAACAGATCTTCTAAAATTTGGAATCTCTGCAGAATGGAGCGATCTATTAATGGAAGCTGGGATCAAGACTATTGATGAGCTTGCGCAGAGTAATACTGAAGATTTATTCGATCGATTGATTACTGTAAATGAAGTGAAAAAGATTGTAAGAAAACTCCCTACATTTACTCAAGTGGAAGAATGGATAAAGAAAGCAAATCGAAGATCCTGAAAATATACTTTCTAATCAAAACAAGATGGTCTATGTATATAAAACAGGAAAGATTGAGAGAAAACTCAACGTAGGATGAAACCATCCCATGGATGATCAAACAAGATTGAACCAGTTGCACTGCTGGTGAAGGCCATCCTTATGGAAGATTGTTTGCCAGATCAGCGGTTAGTTTCTCAATCGATAAGCAATGAGAATATTTAGAATTAATGTATACTTTAAACGGAACCCCCTTATTTTTGTATAAGAAGGAAGCGTGTTTCAAAACCCAGTCATCATAACAACTCATATACTCATCATCGTTCAAGAATCCGTGAAATGTCCAATATTTACATGATATCCTGCAAATTCGCTGTAGAATCAATAATTAGCCAGCGTTTCGAACGCTAATGTAGACTTGATGAAGAAGGGGAGCAGTATGACATCTGACGCTGTGCGTGCTTACTATGCTAGCTTTTGCGAGCGAGAATGGTCACGACTTGAAGATCCCGATGACGGTGCTGTGGAGTTTGCGGTCACCAGACATATCCTTTCTAAGTACCTCCCATCTTCTGCGCGAGTGCTTGATATTGGTGGTGGCCCAGGTCGTTACGCGATCTGGCTAAGCAAGCAAGGGCATCGCGTGGTTCTGGCCGATTTATCACCCGAGCTACTATCAATTGCTCATAATAAGATTGCTGAGGCTGAGGTTGGTAGCAATGTCGAGGCCATTGTAGAAGCTGATGCCCGCGACCTCTCTCAATGGGAAGATGGTTCGTTCGATGCTGTGCTCTCTTTGGGGCCGTTCTACCATATGCCAAATACTGGCGATCGTGAACGTGCCGCTGCTGAGATGAATCGTGTGCTATGTTCTGAAGGATTGGCATTTGTAGCTCTCATTCCCCGGTATGCCTTTTTGCGACGTACATTGGCCATTCCCGATGAACGATGTAACTTAACACAACCAGATTTCATTGCTCGTCTACTAAAAGAAGGAATATTCATCAATGATATTCCGAGGCGCTTTACTGACGGTTATGGGGTATGTCCGGATGAAGTGGCTCCATTCTTTGAGAAACACGGTTTTACTGCATTGACCTTGCTGGCGGCCGAAGGCATTGTTGTTAATAATCAAAGGTCCCTCAGTGAATTAGCCGATAGTGATACGGATACATATCGAGCTGCATTTCAAGTCGTGCTAAGCACTGCAAGCGATCCTAGCATTTTAGGAATGGCCACTCATCTGTTGTACGTGGGTTGTAAAACGTGTCCTTGAATGCTCCAGATGATTTGCGCTGGCTAACCATTCGCGGCAGCGGACTAGGGAAGCACGGCGAATTAATCTCGAGTGATCATATACCTAACCGCTGAGCTCAAAGCCGTTCTACGGCAACAATATTTAAGATGGATGAGAGATGTTTGATCCCAATAAGCATCGTTCAGAATGTGAAAATTACCTGAGTCGATATCTAGAATGGCGGGTGGAGTTTATTCAAGCCAAGAAGTTGACAAAAAGCTCACGAGAAGCACCCTGGCTATTGGAAGTCAAAGTGAACGGAGCTTTACAATCGTACGTGCTCCAGTTAGACCCCAAAAATATTGAGCACGAATATCAAGTTCTAAAAGCGATGGAGGCGATACCGATTCCCACTCCACGAGTATATGGATTGGATTTGCAGGGGGAAGCCTTGGGGATGGTCTGTTTTTTTAGTGACTTCATAGAAGGCGAAACATTGCTAGGGCCTATACTAGCTGGCGAGGCCTGGGCCGAGGAATTGTACCTCAACGCTGTTTGCAAATTGCAAGCGGTGACAGAGGAAGAATTAGGTAGCATCGCGCAAAGTTTGGAACGGGAAACAGCCGAAGGTGTGCTGGAAGATGCATACAGTCATTTTAAAAATATGTCACTACCGTTGGCTGATGCAGCATATAAAGAATTGAAGGCTAGAATGCCGAAACTGCCGCCTGTGCGATTCAGCAATGGGGATTTATGGCTCGAAAACTTCATCGTTAAGGATAGAAAATTAACGGGTGTCATCGATTTTCCGGGTGCAATGTTCAGCGATCCGATATTCGAGTTCTTGTTGTCATTTTTTGTGTCACCAGAGCTTCAAGGGCGTGGCATCGAAGAGCGATATTGCCGCCAAATAGGATATGATCCGGCAATTCTTCATTGGTACCATGGGTTGGAGTATTTTGATACCTGGCGCTGGGTTTTGGTAACCGATCAAAGTTTTGTTCATCATACTGCGGAAAGTTTGGAAATGAACTTACAGAAATGGCTTGATGATGGCAGTCAATGAATCATAGTGTATTACAGCATGGGGTAATATCTTTATTATTAGAAGACTACCCATCATTTATCAATAAACCCTGTTCCGAATCATCGAGCGAATAATTATTCACTCCACGATATGGTATAAATGACTTTTACAACATCGTGGTTGGGAGAGTAACGATGAGTCAACTACCAGGTCTTGTTCCGGTTAAATTCCATATGGCGGGTAGGATATTGCTTGTTATTGGCATTATTGACTCGGTCTTAATCGGTGTGTCGGAATTTACAGGATGGTTTGTGCTACCACCCATTGTTTTGATGATTAGCATAGCTACCATACTGGTTAGCCTATATCTTATCTTCGTTGTCCCAAGGGAGGAATGAGGCAATAAATTATTATGAGCATAAGGAAAATATAGGATTTAACCTGAGCAAACCACCAGCTAATTTCCGCTGCAGTGGACGTGGCTGCGCCCTACCATAGCCTGCCTGCGAGGCAAGTTGTGGCAGGTCTTGGCCAAAATGACCCAGTTGACTCAAATACCGCCGAAGGTTTGGCAGAAGAATTGGGTGGTGCACTGCAAGCCGATGGGGAATGGCCGCACCGCCTTGAAGTACCTGGCCCCTTATGTCTTCCTTGTGGCCATCAGCAACCGGCGCTTGTTCAAGCTGGAGAACGACCAGGTAACCTTTCGCTACCGGGCGACGATGGGTGGTTAACACCGCCCGATCATGCCTGGTAAACACTGAGCGGCTATGCATGGTAAAGTCTACCCCGGTCAATGACAGTATGCTATCTATATGATAGTGAGGGCGATTTTGGGAAGGATATGACTGTAGATTATTAGCACGCATGGTCGGAGGCGTCCTGAGTCAGTGATCGTAAAGAAGTAATTATTTCCTTTATTTGAATCCACTTTGGGGTTTTTTACGGATTTTACAGCTGGATAGTTTCAACCCTCACCGATGGGCAGATCTCGTTCTACCCATACATAACCAACCCGCGCGGCAGGTATGATGCACTTTAAAACGGTGATTTTACCCTCGGTGGATGAAGGTGTGGAAAAGGTCAAGAGATTAACTATCGTTCAAGCAAGGAAATCCGGGATCAACGATCCCGGCTACAAAAACGACTGGTATGGATACCCACCTTACACGAAAATGATATCGAAGGTCCAGGATCACAAACGAGAGTATAAGGGCGCAGCGCTCCGATCAAAATACAGACCGGGCAAGCTACTGCGCCCCTAGCGGAAGCAAGATAATCTACATGTTCAAATATTTAAGCGCTTCAAAGATCATCAAGGCCGGCCAGACGATGCCTTTCAAAAAGCCCAGCACGCCAAGCCAGAAGGTGGTGGCGTGGCCGATAAAATATACCCAGGCACCAATCAGGCCGAGGCCGTAGACTGCCCCGCCCGCACCATTGCGGTAAATCACTTTGGGTTTCTCACGGATGATTTGAATGGGGGTAGATTCGTTGGTCATTTTCTTCTCCTTTTCGATTTTGCTTTTCCTAGAATGTATACGTGACTCAATCCGTCAAGGTTGCAGCCTGACCGATTCGGTATGAAATAGGGAGCGCCCTCATCCAGAAAAATAAGAATATGAAAGAAATACCTCTTCGCATGTGTAAAAATCCTTGCACAAGGGTAGATGAACCTTAAAAACCCCAACAAAATTTGGGGAAAGTATCCGGTATGTGGCGTGCTGGGTAATCGTTAACGAGGTGAGCGGATGCTTTACCCAGACTGCTATTTATCCGTAGGTATTTGCGGATAAATGTTGAGCTTTGCAAGTTGAGGGAGATTGATTCGTCGGGTTGCAAAGAACGCAGCACACCCTCCTCCTAAGAAACTTATAGATCGTCACTGAAAGAAAGGCTTTCTATATCCGATGGAGAATTCCCTGATAAGAGAGCAGATTGCTTCAGCCCAAAGAACGGGCTTCGCAATGACATATCGTCCAGTTTCTTCCAGATAGAAATGTGCGGAGCGCTGTGGAGATACTCGCAATGACAAAGAGAAAGCAGATTGCTTCGTCGCTGCGCTCCTCGCAATGACAGATTAATAGGCAGAGTAATTTGCAAAGAGCGATGTGGATTTACTCACAATGACGCATAATATTGATGGGTTGCACCTACAGGTAACAACGAGGGTCGTAGGGGAGGATCACGATCCACCCCTGCGGAAGAATATTATTTATTCGAAATTCAGGTAGTTTTGAGTGGCCATAGAAAGGTCCACATATTTCCCCCGGAATTGCGGCGGCAACAGTCCCGCCAGCTGGAGCATCATTTCTTGCAACATCTGCCCGCGCACCAGGCGGGTGATTTTTTCGCCATGAGTCTCCAGGTGGAAGGGCTTGCCCAACCGCAGATGGAAATCGGTACGCTTCAGCCTGCGCAGGTTCTCTTTGTACCTCTCAGCGCCGAAATAAGCCATGGGCAGCAGCGGGGCACAGCTGTGCAAGGCCAGCAGCACCACCCCTGGTTGGGCAGAACCGAGCACCCCATCATGGCTACGTGTTCCTTCAGGAGCGATGACCAGGATATCCCCTTTCGCCAGCACATCCAGCCCGCGGTGGACGGCGGCGATATCCGCTGCCTGGCGATGGATGGGGATGGTCTGGGTGGCGTCCAGCATCCAGCGCAGCAGTGGGTTGTCCCAGCGCTCTGCCAGCACCAACCCATGCACCTGGCGTGGCTGCAATCGAGTGTAGATGATAGGTATTTCAAGGATATTGACGTGGTTGGTGTAGATCATCAGCGGTCCGTGCGGTGGCACCCGCTCCAGATCGGCATCATCGATGCAGCAGATCAGACTAGTGATGGCTTTTAGCGTACCAACGATCAGGCGTTGCGAGAAGCTCACATGCCGATCCGTGGAGGTTGGTAGATGATCTCGAGCTGACGGGGCAGCGCTTCCACATCGAGCTGAGAGCCATCCACACAGATGATCTCGCCATCGGTCTGGGCGGGTAGAGGGCCATCCTGGGCGGTGATGCTGATCCTGGCCGCCCGACCGGTCTTGATGGTGGGCTGGGTGGCCTGATCACCTTTGGTGAAGTGGGGGATCATCTTGATCACCTCGAAAGAACTCATCTGCTCGGCGATGCATAGATCAAACAGGCCATCGTCCGGGACGGAATCAGGAGCCATGATAAAGCCGCCTCCCAGCCTGCGCCCATTCATGATGGAGATGAGCAGCGAGCGCTGAGTGATGATATTCCTGTCAAATTCGATCTTCGCCAGGGGAGCTTTATTATAGAGAAAAACCGTCTTCAACACTGCTACAAGGAAGCTCAGGTAGCCACCCCAGCGCGGCAGCTTGGAGACTTCGATAGTGGTGATGGCATCAAACCCCACCCCCACGCAGCTGACAAAATACCTGCCTTCGGGGTACTTGCCTCCCACTACCCGCCCCACATCGATGGTGCGACGCTCGCCTGCCAGCAAGGCCTGGAAGCCCGCTTCAAGCTCGGTGGGAATGCCCATGCTACTGGAAAAATCATTGCCCCTCCCCACGCACAGCACGCCCAGCGGTGGGATGACCAAACCCTCCAGCTTGCTGAGCATCAGGCCGTTGATCACCTCGTTGACCGTGCCATCACCCCCGGCAGCCACGATCACCGGATAGCCGTCTTTTACCGCATGGCGGGTGAGCTCAATGGCATGGCCAGGGTGTTCGGTCTGCTGCAGGTCATAGCTGACCCCTGCATGGGTGAGAAGCTGTTCAATTTGGGGCAAGGCTTTGAGACCGTTACCGTGCCCAGCAGTGGGATTGAGGATGATTTTGTAGGAAGTGTTCATGCGACGATTATATCAGCCAGACGAATATGCGATAAGCGATTTTCTTGCCTTTATCGGCTAACGGTAGTAAATTTAGGCATGCGTGACCCAGCAGGGTGATGATGGAGGCAACGATTGGAGCGTAAACTAATGCCGGTGTTGTTTGTCGACCATGGCAGCCCGATGAACGCGATCGAAGATAACGAATTTAGTCGCGCCTGGCAGGAACCAGCCTTTGAATGGGCGGTGGAGTATGACCAGCAGGTGAAGCAATGGCTACTGGAGGGGAATGATGAGGCCATCATCCATTATGAAAGACATGGCAAGCCTGCCTTGCTCTCGGTGAACTCGGCCGAACACTACCTTCCGTTGCTATATCTCCTGGGGCTAAAGGAAGGTAACGAGCCGATCAGCTTCTTGGCTGAGAAACTGTGGGGTGGTTCACTCTCCATGCGTTGCGTCAGGTTCAGCTGAAAGAGGGACAATGAATATCATTCAGGTAAAAATCCATAAAGAGCTGGAATCGTTCATTGACCTGCCCTACCGGATGTACAAGAAGGACCCGGTATGGGTGCCACCTTTGCGGGATGAACAGCGCGGGCAGTTCGATGTGGTGCGTAACCCCCTGCTGGAGCATTGCGAATATGACCTGTTCCTGCTCAAGGAGAGCAGCGTTACCATTGGACGGGTGGCAGCGTTCGTGGATAAGCTGGCGGTGGAGGCCTGGGGGCAAGCGGTGGGATTGTTCGGCTATTATGAATGCCCCGATGACCCGCAAGCGTCTCGACTCTTACTGGATACTACCAGGAAGTGGCTGAGTGCGCACGGCATGCAACGCATGCGAGGGCCGTGGAGCTTCGTCTCGCAGGAATGGGGGTCGGTGGTGGAGGGTTACACGCCTTCGCCGGTGGTCATGGCACCTTACAACCCGGAATACTATAATAACCAGTTCAGTGAATATGGGCTGACGAAAGCCAAGGACCTGTTGGTATATGTCGTCGACGTACGTGATGGCTACCAGGTGCCGGAGCGCATCCTGACGCTCACCGACCGGGTGCGCGAGCGCTACCAGGTACGAGTGCGACCGCTCAACATGAAGAATTTCGAAGCAGAGGTGGAAACGATCATCGCCCTTTCCAACCAGAGCCTGGTGGACAACTGGGGCTACTCACCGGTGACCGAGGCGGAGGTGCGCGCCATGGCGCAGGACCTGAAGCCGATCATCCATCCAAAAGCCGTGCTGTTCGCTGAAGATGCACAGGGAAGACCCATCGGGTTCGCCATTGCTATCCCAGATGTCAACCGAATTCTCAAAGGGTTGAATGGCAGCCTGATGCCGTTTGGCTGGATCAAGCTGTTGTGGCAGCTGCCGCGCCTGAGGCAATACCGCATGTTCGCCCTGGGGGTGATCCCCGAATACCAGGGGCTGGGCATCGACAGTTTAATCTACCGTGCCCTGTACGAAGCTTGCTACCATGCCGATACGCGCATGGAGATCAATTACGTATTGGAAGACAACTACCCGATGAATAACGCCATCATCAAGCTAGGAGCCAGGCCACTGCGCCGCTACCGGGTGTATGAGATGGCGATTTGAACAGTGAAAGGACTGGCTCACCCAATCACTTTCCCGCCCAATCAACGCGGTTGAGGGAGGTCTAAAATGTTATTCTGGTTATACCTGCTGATTGCCATCCTGACTGAGGTGGTGGGCACTACCCTGATGAAAGTCTCCCAGGGGCTGACGCGAATTATTCCCACCGTGCTAATGTTCCTTCTGTATGGGGTCAGCTTCGTATTCATGGCACTGGCGCTTAAAAAGATCGAAGTGAGCACAGCTTATGCCATCTGGTCGGGCTTGGGTACGGCGCTGATCGCAGTGATTGGCATTGCCTGGTTCCGCGAGTCGCTCAACCTGCCCAAGCTGGTGGGGCTGGTGTTGATTGTAAGTGGGGTTATTTTGCTTAACCTGAAAGGAGCGGGATAAGATCGACAAGCCTCAGATTCTGACGAAAATTCAGAGAAACTCTCATCCGGTTGTCATTGCAATCTCCGATATCGCCTGGAAGATTGCCAGGCTGCACGATGAGTAGCACAAAAATCGTGCAGGTAACCATTTGCGGCTTCTAAGAAACTATTGCTGAAAGGCAGTGAACTTCGACCATGCTGAATTGGAGATTGCTTCAGTCGCTTCGCTCCTTCCACCGAAAAGCGGTGGATTCCGCAATGACTATTCTATTTCATAATGAAAAGCAACTGTGCCGTAGAGTTACTTGCAATGACAGGAGATTCTTAGTAAAGTAATTACTC
>JBAQFX010000389.1:0-2799 GCA_049287485.1 Anaerolineales bacterium | reverse complement strand
GGAAATGCTCAAGTTCTGGAGGGAGAACAGTTCCTTCGAGAAAATGGTGGCGATTCACAAGGGGCAGCCAAAATGGTCCTTCATCGATGGACCCATCACCGCCAACAACCCCATGGGCGTGCATCACGGCTGGGGACGCACGTATAAGGACCTGATGTTGCGCTACCGCACCATGCAGGGGCATGAGCTGCGCTACCAGAACGGATTCGACTGCCAAGGCCTGTGGGTAGAGGTAAACGTGGAACGTGACCTGGGCTTTAAGTCCAAGCTGGATATTGAAGATTTCGGCCTGGCAAAATTCGTGCTCAAATGCAAAGAGCGCGTGCTACGTTACGCGGCTATCCAGACCGAACAATCCATCCGCCTGGGGTTCTGGATGGATTGGAATGACCCAGAGGTCTTGAATGACCTTGCGGACAAGCTGATGCAGGACCCATCCCAGGTGATCACCCTACAGGGGCCAAACGGGCCATATAACGGCTCGGTAGAGCAAGTAGTGGCGCATCTGGGGTTGCCAGAACTAGGCGGCTCGTATTTCACCTTCTCCAATGAGAATAATTATATGATCTGGGCATTCCTGAAAAAGTGCTGGCAGAAGGGTTGGCTGTATAAGGGTGATGACGTCATGCCATGGTGCCCACGCTGTGCCACTGGTATCAGCCAGCATGAGATTGCCACCGAGGGTTACCAGGAGCTGACCCACCGCTCGGTGATCCTGCGCTTCCCATTATTG
Organism: Anaerolineales bacterium; assembly: GCA_049287485.1. GTDB lineage: Bacteria > Chloroflexota > Anaerolineae > Anaerolineales > UBA4823 > FEB-25. The sequence goes on along the minus strand of JBAQFX010000389.1, from coordinate 2,066 downwards.
GGCCGTGAGAAAGAATCCCTGTTGGTATGGACCACCACCCCCTGGACACTCACCAGCAACGTGGCGGCAGCGGTTGGCCCCGAGCTAACCTATGCCAAGGTGAGACAAGATGATGAAGTTTTTTACCTTTCCAGGGGCACCCTGGACATGCTCAACGGACCTTATGAAATCCTGGCTGAGCTAAAAGGCACTGAAATGGAAGGCTGGACCTATGCCGGTCCATTTGATGACCTGGAACCTGCCCAACGACCAGGCGGCTACACCTACCTGGCACAGCTGATCCGCGACGTCAAGCAGAATGCCGTCCAGGCTCACCGCGTCATCCTGTGGGATGCAGTCGGCGAGGAAGAAGGCACCGGTATCGTGCATATGGCTCCGGGTTGTGGCGCCGAGGACTTCCAGCTAGGCAAGGAATACCATATGCCGCTCATTGCCCCATTGAATGAAGAGGGCGAGTTTCTGGATGGATTCGGCTGGGTGAGTGGAATGCATGTCTCGGAGGTGGCTGACCCCATTTTCGACGACCTGCGCCGTAAGGGTCTGCTGTATAGCGTGGTGCCATATACCCACCGCTACCCGGTATGCTGGCGCTGCGGCACCGAGCTGGTCTTCCGGTTGGTGGATGAATGGTTTATCAGCATGGGCAAAAGTTACGACAAACCGCGTGAGGAGCTAACGACAGAGGAAAAAGCTGATTCACTGCGCTACCAGATCATGGAAGTGGTAGACCAGATCAAGTGGATTCCCGATTTCGGTTACTCGCGCGAGATGGATTGGTTGCGCAATATGCACGACTGGATGATCAGTAAGAAGCGCTACTGGGGGCTGGCTTTGCCCATCTGGGAATGCGAGGCTTGCGGGAATTTCGAGGTAATCGGCAGCGACGATGAGCTCAAAGAACGTGCCACCAGTGGGCTGGACGTATTGGATAACCATACACCGCATCGACCATTTATCGACTCGGTCACCATCGCCTGTTCTAAGTGCGGAGCAAGCATGAAGCGGGTGCGAGATGTGGGCAACCCCTGGCTGGATGCGGGCATCGTACCCTTTAGCACGATGAGTTACCGCAAAGATCCTGATTTTTGGCGTAAATGGTACCCGGCTGACTGGATCAGCGAGTCATTCCCGGGACAATTCCGCAACTGGTTTTATTCGCTGCTGGCCATGGCCACCGTGATGGACAGCACACCACCATTCTTGGAGAACTTTGGTTATGCTACCTTGCTGGACGAGACTGGTCGCCCGATGCACAAGAGCTGGGGCAATGCCATCGAGTTCAACGAAGCGGCAGACGAAATGGGCGTGGATGTAATGCGCTGGCTATTCTGTTCCCACAAGCCGGAGAATGATCTGTGGTTTGGTTACAAAGGTGGGGAGCAGGTGCGTAAAGATTTCATCATACCGCTATGGAATGTGTATAGTTTCTTTATTAACTATGCCCGCCTGGATGGCTGGTTGCCTGGTGGGAATGGCGCTATTAATGCTTTTGACCTCAAATACCCCGAAGGCGTTACACCGCAAAGTGAAAACCTGCTGGATAAGTGGATCCTGGCACGTCTGAACCAGGTGGTGCAGCGGGTGGCTGATTTTATTGAGGCTTCCGATCCCTTCAATGCAAGTCTGGTGGTAGAGCCTTTCCTGGATGACTTATCCAAGTGGTATGTGCGCCGCTCACGACGCCGTTTTTGGAAATCGGAGCGTGACGCCGATAAAAACAACGCCTACGCTACTCTGTATCACGTGCTGGTGACTTTCGCCAAGGTCCTGGCACCCTTCATTCCCTTCCTTAGCGAGGTAATGTACCAAAACCTGGTGCGTTCGGTGAGACCTGAAGCCTATGAGAGCATCCACCATACCGCCTGGCCACAAGTCGACCCATCCACGGTGGATGAAGACCTGCTCGAGCAGATGTCTCTGGCGAGAAGGGTGGCCTCATTGGGTCTGAGCGCACGGAAAAATGCCAATCTCAAGACACGCCAGCCGCTCAGTAAGGTTTTGGTACATGCTGGGAAAGCTGTATTGCGCCCGGAGCTGGTGGACATCGTGATGGATGAGCTGAACGT
>JBAQFX010000388.1:0-2324 GCA_049287485.1 Anaerolineales bacterium | reverse complement strand
GCCAACATAACCGAGACCGAAAACGCTGATTTTCATCCAGAATTCTCCTGAGAGTGATTAAGAAACAGGGGTTTTTGCTACTTCGTCAATAGCCTGACGAATTTGAGATATTGTTTGTCGAATATCGAATTTCTCACAGGCGATAGCACGCATTCGAGCTTTTTCGGCAGATTTTCGTGCCTCGGGCATTTCACAGTATTGCATGATCTTTTCTCGCAATTCCTTCCCGGAAAAGTAAAGGTTTTCTGGGGGAAGTAACTCTTCAGCACCGTCCCACCGATGTGATAGGCAAAAACAACCCGAAGCCATTGCTTCCATTGGAGCCACCTGTAATCCTTCAGAATAACTGTTAGAAATGAAGATATCTATCTTACGATACCAGTTCGGTGTGTCCGTAACATTCCCATAAAAAGTAACCTTGTCTTGTAGGTTCAACTCTCTAACAATATATTGCAAGGCCTCATAGTAATCTTTGAAGGAGGGGTCCATTCCACCAGCGATATGAAGATGAAAGTTATCTGTTGTCTTGTTCAACTCATAAAAGTTAAGTATAAAATCATAAACTCTCTTCCGAGGGGTCAGATTGCAGAGAATCCCTATATCCCCGTTAAATTTTTTGGGTTTCGGTGAGTACTTATCCAAAGAGGTGGATGGGCTGGAAACAATTACCTTGTGCTCTTGGTCTGGAAATTTAGTGACAAATTCTCTTTTTTTCGCCTGACTGACAAGGATTATTTTGTCGACATGATCCCAGTTGATATGATTTACCCACTCATACATTTCGTATCTGTGTAATCTGGTCACCATCCCACAAACTTTAGGTAAACGAGTCGCGGCGACCAATAGCAAACTCGACCATTCAAAAAATACGACTTCATTTTTTTTCATAAAGTCTGTCAGATCATGGCGAAAAAGGTAATTGTTGACCCGTTTGGTAAAAATTGGGAGATTGGATGATCTGATTTTTAAAAGGGTTGTTTGATAATTTTTTTCCAGATCTGTAAATATTTCGTTGAAAAAATTCCAAGACTCCTGAATTGCAATCCCTAAACGAATCATTCAGTTTAAAATTCCTTTGCGGTTTTCACTCATCATGCGTCCCTATTCATCGCGGAATCTAATCACGCGGGCAGGATTTCCACCACAGATCGAATAAGCAGGCACATCTTTCGTTACCACCGCGCCGGCTGCAATGACAGCCCCTTTCCCGATTCTAATGCCTGGAAGTATGATTGCTCTTGCACCAATCCAGACATCATCTTCAATATGAACAGGTGGATATTCAATGACACCCTGTAAACGCATGGGAATGTCGCGTCTATCAAAACGATGATTATCCCCAACGATGATCACCTCGGGTCCCATCATGACATCCTTCCCCACCTTCAGATCATAGGGGATTCTGCAATTTACCCCCAGGCTTGAGTTATCACCGACTTCTATTTCCCATCCGGTATAGAAATTTGCGCCTTTTTCGATATTAACATGATGCCCACAATACCGAAACAATCTTTTGCAAGCAGAGGCTCGACATAGTTTTCCTAATTTACCCAATGGTTGAAAACGATAGGAAGCAGGTAGATGTTGCGCAAATCCGTAGTAAAAGATATACCATAGGCTTCTTTTAAAAAAGAAGAGTGAAGTTGTAAATCTCGCTCTCACCTTGGCAGGCAAGAGAAATAATCTCATTGACTGAGGTGTTTTCACCGTTTATCCATGGATCTTGTAATTGAGCGGATTAGAATTGAGAAGGCCCCACGATTGGTTATATATCTTGGATGATGGGTGAAAGCTTGACCAATTTCATTAGGCACTTTGTGATATTCCTGCTTATGATAGCTCTGAAATGCCCGATTGAAAAAGTAAGATCCCTTTACCGTGCGCGCTTCTGAATGCCGGCCGATTTTATTAAGACTGTCTGATAGACGATCGAGAACCTGCAATGTAGCATCTTCCCCGAACTCATGCTCATAATTTTGCAATTGTGCGGTGATCGAACTAAACATCTGATCATCCAAATGCAAGTCCTTTTGAAATGCATCCTTTAAATAATTTAGACCAACTTCCCGACGGCCCCAAATGATTGCGCGGACTCCTTTCATGAAAAACCCCCTTGCCACAGCCCCATCATACTCATTTGAAAGCTGGGCCTGGCTTGGCGGTAAATGGTTGAGAACCTGGCCAATTAATTTATCATGTTCAGCGCTTTCATCAGCGATACACGAGTCCAAAACAGTTTCTATAAACCTGGAAGGTGCGCCAGTCAATAAAGTGGGATTATGCTTGATAGCCTTTAAGAAAATCTCTTGCCCTAGGTCTATCTC
>JBAQFX010000387.1:0-1792 GCA_049287485.1 Anaerolineales bacterium | reverse complement strand
ATTTATGAATAGTGGGGTGAAACCGTAATATTTTGAAATACCAATTAAACAAATCCAAACATTTATATGGATTTTTACAATTAGATCTCCGGTTCTGCCTTTTCTGATTTATGAACCGGAGTTTTCTTTTATCCCCTAAAACGCATAAGGGACATTCAACACTTTTTACCTTAAGAGGTGCAAATATGGCTGATGAGAACCGTAGTCACCACCGTTCCGAAAACCCTGACTCACAAAAAGATGGCCTCCTGGGAGATGATATAACCCATTTCCGGGAACAGTCGGACCTTTTAGATAGCCTTATAAAGCGTCTTATTGAATGGCTGGCGCGTATTAACCGGCAGATATCGGCAATTCGATATACCAGTAAATTTAACTGGTTCGTCAGCTCAGCTTGCAAAAGAAGATACCTCGAAATATCGGAGTAAGAACAATGAGTACCAAACTTCGGTCTTTAAGAATGAAACTTCCCCACCTCGTTATCGTTAGAGCACCTGGACTTTTACCCATGTTATATAAGGTTGGCGAGCTGGCTAATGAACTTGGCATCCCTGACCGGACCCTGCGCGATTGGCTCAATACTGGAGTTCCACACCAACGCGACCGGCGCGGCCACCTATGGGTCAACGGTCTGGAGTTCGCCCAGTGGGTCGAGAAACAGCGCATAAAAAAGGCACCCGAGAAACTCGCCGATGATGAGGCTTACTGTCTGCACTGCAGACAGCCTGTTATGCTCATCGATCCTGAGATTGTCCCGATCAAGGGCAAATTGATCAATATCAAGGGCTATTGCCCGAAGTGTGGAAATGTAATCAATCGAGGAGGCAGGCGTGATTAACCGTGATAATTACATTTTGATCAAATCCCATTTGAGCTATCTCGGAGAAGTCGAACAACTCTGCCCATCCTCTCTGGATCGATATTGGTCCTACCTGCGGCACCTGTTGCTTTGGGCCGGCGAGATACCGCTGAACAAGGCTGCATCGATCCGCCCGATATTCCCAACATATATCGCTTCTCTTTCTGGACGGAAAGAACCTCAAGCCCTCGCTGCCGCCACGCAGAAGAAGATCGTAGCCACAGCCAGGCGGTTATTTCTATGGGCCAAGATGCATGGTCATAAGAATTTCACCCAGCTAACAATGGACTGGATCGAAACCCTGCGTCCTGCCCGATCTCTTCATTCTTCAAGTGATCACGTTTATGTGACCCTGGAAGAGGCTGTTCAGCTGGCCACCTTACCGGTCGATCCGATGGATTTAGCCTTGAGGCGTGATCAGGCAGCGGTCGCTATGCTGTTTCTATCCGGTGCACGCGGCGGAGCCTTCGCTTCGTTACCAATTGAGGCTGTGGATGTTGAAGCACGCCATATCTGCCAGTGGCCTGACCTCGGTGTCAGGACCAAGAACCGCAAAAAAGCGACTACCTTCTTGCTCCCCATTCCCGAATTGCTGGAAGTAGTTGCGGCATGGGATGATCTGGTCCGCAGCAAGCTCCCACCATCAGCTCCCTGGTATGCATCCGTTGACAACAGCTGGGGAGACCAGAGTCTTACCAGCAATGCCCCTGTTGAAACGCGCAACCAAATGCTCACCAAGCGCCTGCGCAACCTGTTTTCAAGCGCCGGGCTGAGCTATAAATCCGCCCATAAGTTTCGCCACGGCCATGCCGTCTACGGCCTCCAGCACGCGCAAACCATGGCCGACTACAAAGCGGTTTCGATGAACCTGATGCATAACGATATCAAGGTCACCGACAGTATCTACGCGCCTATACTCTCGAATGAAGTAAA
>JBAQFX010000386.1:0-2168 GCA_049287485.1 Anaerolineales bacterium | reverse complement strand
ACATAAAGTGACCATTACCCGTCAATTCATTTGTCCCAATATTCAATGTCGTCCCAGTGCTTACCTCTATCGGTAATGCCCCTATCGTATTACCTGACCCTATATTCAAATTCTGTATCCCTGCCTTCTCAAATACAAATCCCGCTCCTAACGGCGTTGTCGTACCGCTCTGTATACTTGCATCTGAAATAGAAAAATTACCATTGGTTAGATTCCATACCGTAGTACCTGTCCCTCCTTGCGTTCCTCCACTTATACTAAACTGACCTCCTGTTATGTTTATACTACCACCTTGATTTATAGCAACAGACGTCCCTCCTTCATTCGACATATGCGTAGCAACTATCCCCGATGTCTGATTTAAATCACCATTAATATTTATAACTACTGGTGTGCCTGCAGCTGGATTACAAAATTGCCATACACCTGTTCCTGTATTCTGTACATTTATATTCCCTCCCACCGTATCTCCATTCCATCCCATACTTACATCCGATGCCTGCCCCGAACAATTCCACGTGAAATGATAAAAATTCTGTACTAAACCTGATGGCAGGTTACTCGTAACACCGCTAACTTCACAAGTCGATCCCTTTCCCCATATCGACACCGGGATCGAGCCACCGTTCTGCCCATGCTCATAGCGACTGCCTTCTAAAAAACTTATCGTCGCAGATGTCTCCTGTGTGATAGAGCCTGAATTTATTAAAGTTCCATTGACTGCCAAATCCGTTCCAATTCCATCTTTAACCAACAATGTAATGCCAGTATTAATCACCAGATAACCGCCAGATGAAATAATTACCTGGTCTATCGAATCCGTTGCCGTTACAGTCACCGTATCTCCACTGAGAATATTTATTACTCCATCGGATAGAGCCGGAATACCAGGTACAGGATTAATCCATGCAGAACCGTCATATTGCTCCCAAGTATTAACATCGTTCCAATCCCCTGATTCAAAAGATCGAAATTCGCCGACAGAGTAATAATAATCTGTACCACCGTCAAACGCCTCAACACTAAAATAATACTCTACTCCCGTATTAAGGCTATGGATTGCGATGCTATCCACAGCATAAACCATATAATTGTTATACAGTTTATCTGATGCTATACCATAGCGTATAATATAACCATCTGCATTGGCAACTGTGTCCCAACGCACTACGGCGTTACGTTCATCAGTATCACGCTGTACAGTAAAATCGGTAACCGGTGTGAAGACAGCTTGACTTGAATTTCCGAACACTCGAAGATCGCGAACCGCAAAATTTCCACTACCGGGAGTAAATATATTTGTAAGCTTAACATAACGCGCTTGGACAGTTTCATCCAGTTCGATAAAATCGTGAGGGACGTCCTGCATATTTAGACTTTTATCAACGAGCGTATCCCAATTCTTGCCATCGTCGGATTTTTCGATGATGTATCTTTCATATAATATATTGTCACGACCACGGACAATGCTGGGATTAGTATTATGTTCCGCAAAATTTACCTGAATAGCTTGAATATCACATTCCTTACCCAAGTCAATCAACATCCATTCACCGGGATCACCAGTCTGAGCAGACCAATAAGTACGAACTTCTTCATCAACCGCATTTTCAACACCATAACCATCTAAAGAGGAAGAAGCTGTGACATATTTTTTATGAGACAATAAGAGCATACCTGCAAAATTTTCATTTATCGGATCGCTCTTTACACCAGGAAGATATTGGGGGTAATCACCAAAGACCGTATTACAGCGGATGTTGCCATCGTCGTCAACAGCAACGGGGAAAAGACCTAAACGACGTTCGAACATATGTTTGACCGAGATAGTCATCGTTGCAATCTGCCAATATTGACCATCTTTATCCCTAAATGTGCAACCATGCCCCGCCCCTGAGATAAAACCGGTCGGTTTAAATGAAAAAGGACTGTACGTTGCATATTGAAAGGGACCTTTTGCTGAATCAGATGATACGTAGATACCATCTGCATACGTTTTGAACTCCGTCCCTGGGGCAGCATAATGAAGGTAGTATTTATTATTTATTTTGTTCATCCACGATCCCTCAATCCACGGCACTTCATCCAACAAATTATCATCTCCCCGTCTTTCCCACCCATGCACTGAAGCGCTTGAAAAAATCAAGTCGACTTGACTACCTATTTCC
>JBAQFX010000385.1:0-1779 GCA_049287485.1 Anaerolineales bacterium | reverse complement strand
ACCAAGCCCCACCGCTTTAAGGACCCTTCCAAGAAGTCCTTCACTTACCGGCTAAGAATACGAATCAACTTTTAGATTATAAGATATCCTTTCACCTGTCAAGAAATATAATCCTGTAGGATATTTTATTACAGAGATAAACGTCATAATCTTACAAAAATATCAGATAGATACTGACACCTTTGTAAGTATATTTGGGTATATATTTAATAATGTTTAATAGAATCAACCGGTATCTCTTTGCCATGGAAGCTTTAATTCATTTCCTCGGGTAAAGGAAAGGCAGAGGTTTATATAAGACCTTGAATACCTATGATTATGATCTGATAATCATAGGGGGCGGTCTTGCTGGAATGGTCACTGCAAAAATTTTTAAAAATTATATAGATCATATCACTACTGTCCCAATGTTGAAATTACAAAATAGTATAACACATTGAAAATAGAGGCATTTAAGACAATAATGGTCGTAATCGATTTGAAAATGAAAGATTCAAAAAGCCATACTTCCGCACCACAACGGAAGGAGATGGCTTATAATGAACTCTGGCAAAACCATTTATGCTCAGCTCATGGAATTTCTCCCAATCCATGAATTTCGGAAATGCGTTAAGCGGTACAATGGCAGCTACAAGATCAAGAGATTTTCCTGTTGGGATCAATTTCTCTGTATGGCTTTTGCTCAACTCACATACAGGGAGAGCCTACGAGATATTCAGGCATGTCTCAGGGCATCTCAACAGAAACTGTATCACATGGGTATTCGAGGAAAAGTATCCCGTAATACATTGGCTCATGCCAATCAAGTCCGTGATTGGCGCATCTATGCAGACTTTGCACAAGTGCTTATCGGTATTGCGAGAGAGCTATATATCAATGAGAACTTTGGAGTTGAACTGGATCAAACTGCATATGCACTGGATGCAACAATCATCGATTTATGTTTATCGCTTTTTCCATGTGCTCAGTTTCGGAACCGCAAAGGAGCTATTAAATTGCATACCCTCATAGATTTACGGGGAAGTATTCCTGCAGTTGTGATTATTACCCATGGAAAAATCCATGAGGTCACTATTCTTGACGACCTTCTTATAGAGCCAGGGGCTATCTATATTATGGACAGAGGATATCTTGACTTTGCGCGTCTTCACAGAATTCACCAGTCATCAGGTTTCTTTATTACCCGTGCTAAGAGGAATTTCAATTGCAAACGCCTTTATTCAAACAGCGCAGACAAAAAGACTGGGATTCGATGTGATCAGATTGTGGTACTGCAAGGATTCTATGCGAGAAAAGATTATCCCGATAAGTTGAGGCGTATCCGCTACCATGATGCAGAGAATAATAAGACACTGGTATTTTTGACGAACAATTTCATATTGCCTGCGGGAACAATTGCAAAGCTGTACCGGTGCCGTTGGCAGGTAGAGCTATTCTTCAAGTGGATAAAGCAACATTTACGGATCAAAGCATTTTATGGAACAACAGAAAATGCTGTAAAGACTCAGATATGGATTGCTATCTCGGTTTATGTGCTTGTAGCTATTGTCAAAAGGCGGTTGAAATTGAGTCTGAGCCTCTATACGATTCTACAGATTTTGAGTGTAACACTATTTGAGAAGATCCCATTATTGCAAGCATTTATGGATATTGATGACGCAGAATTAAATAGCGATTTCTGTAAACAGTTGAATTTATTCAACTAACGTTGGGACAGCAGTGACCCTACATAAACAATTATGAAGCACTCCATATCCTTTCTCTTTTAAAGCATATGAC